>NZ_JBFUFO010000013.1:0-150551 GCF_056403395.1 Variovorax sp. P2_H12
CCGCGGCACCGGCCGCCGCGGCACCGGCCGCCGCGCCTGCTGCGGCCGCGCCTGCCGCCGCGGCCGCAGCCCCCGCCGCCGAGGCGGTCGCTGCCGCGCCGGCACCCTCGTTCAACAAGGGCGACACCGCCTGGATGATGGTCTCGACGCTGCTCGTGATCATGATGACCATTCCCGGCCTGGCGCTGTTCTACGGCGGCCTGGTGCGCAGCAAGAACATGCTGTCGGTGCTGATGCAGGTGATGGTCACGTTCTCGATGATCGTCGTGCTGTGGATGATCTACGGCTACAGCCTGGCCTTCACCGAGGGCAACGCCTTCATCGGCGGCTTCGACCGGCTCTTCATGAGGGGCGTCTTCGATCCGGCCACCGGCGTGTTCGCCCCGGGCGCGACCTTCAGCAAGGGCGTGTACATCCCCGAGTTGCTGTTCGCCGCCTTCCAGGCCACCTTCGCCGGCATCACCTGCTGCCTGATCGTCGGCGCCTTCGCCGAACGCATCAAGTTCTCGGCCGTACTGCTGTTCATGGTGATCTGGTTCACCTTCAGCTATGCGCCGATCGCGCACATGGTCTGGTTCTGGATGGGCCCGGACGCCTACGCGAGCAAGGAAGTGGTCGACGCCATGAACGACAAGGCCGGCCTGATCTGGCAATGGGGCGCGCTCGACTTCGCGGGCGGCACCGTGGTGCACATCAACGCCGCCGTCGCCGGCCTCGTGGGTGCCTACCTGGTCGGCAAGCGCATCGGCTACGGCAAGGAATCCTTCACGCCGCATTCGCTGACGCTCACCATGGTCGGCGCCTCGCTGCTGTGGGTCGGCTGGTTCGGCTTCAACGCCGGCTCTGCCCTCGAATCGAGCACCAGCGCCGTGCTGGCCTTCATGAACACCTTCTCGGCCACCGCCGCCGCGGTGCTCGCATGGTGCATCGGTGAAGCGCTGATGCGCGGCAAGGCCTCGATGCTGGGTGCTGCGTCCGGCGCCGTCGCCGGCCTGGTGGCCATCACCCCGGCCGCCGGCAACGTCGGCCTGATGGGCGCGCTCATCGTCGGCTTCGTCGCCGGCTTCGCCTGCCTCTGGGGCGTCAACGGCCTCAAGAAGATGCTCGGCGCGGACGACTCGCTCGACGTCTTCGGCGTCCACGGCGTCGGCGGCATCGTCGGCGCGCTGTTGACCGGCGTGTTCAACACCCAAGCGCTCGGCGGCCCCGGCCTGGTCGGCGACTGGGTGACGGCGGGCGTCATCTCCAACGGCATCGGCGCCCAGGTCTGGATCCAGCTCAAGGCCGTGGTGCTGACCATCGTCTGGTCGGGTGTGGTGGCGTTCATCGCCTTCAAGATCGCCGACCTGACCATCGGTCTGCGGGTCTCCGAAGAAGAAGAGCGCGAAGGCCTCGACATCTCCTCGCACGGCGAAACCGCATATAACCGCTGAACTGTTGCTCGCCCCCAGGTTGCCCCGCACTTCGTGTCGGGGCGCCCACCCCCTACCGGGGGCAACACCAGCGGACCGGCAGAGCCGGATCCGCGGTGTTTCACCAACGGGCCTGGCTTCGCCGGCCGGCCAGGCGCAGTCCCTGGCCCCCATCCCCACCCCTGTCCAGTTCTTGTTGCGTGCCAGTTTCGGCTGCGCGCAGCGCGCCTGTTCGTGGGCGGCCGCGGAACCGGCTTCGCCGGGCCGCTGGTTGCGCCCCCGGTAGGGGGTGGGCGGGCTACACGAAGTGAGCCCAACCTGGGGGCGAGCATAATTTTCTTATGTGGACCACTCTCAATGACAGCTTGAGCCAGTTGGGCGAATCGCCGTTCTGGCATCCGGTCGAGCGCTCGCTCTATTGGCTCGACATTCCCGGCCGCGCGGTGCTGCGCACGCGGGGCGACATCGACGACAGCCCGACCGTCGAGCGCTGGAGCCTCGCGACCGAGCCCGGCTGCATGGCGCCGGCGCGGCGCGGCGGGCTGGTGATCGCGCTGCGCGACGGCGTCTATCGCGCGCCCGTCTGGGGCGGTGAGCTGAAGCCGCTGGCCCGCGTCGACCACGACATCCGCACCATGCGCTTCAACGACGGCAAGTGCGATGGGCTGGGCCGCTTCTGGGCCGGCACCATCAACGAGGCCAAGGACCGCGCCAATGCAGCGCTCTATTGCCTCGACGCCCGCGGCGGCCGCGCCCCGGCGCTGGTGACGATGGCCAACCAGGCCATCACGGGCAACGGGCTGGCTTTCGCGCCCGACGACGCCACCGCCTACTGGGCCGACACCGCGGCCCACCGGGTGCGGGCCTGGGACTGGGCGGCACGCGCGAACATCTTGTCGCGCGAACGCGTGTTCCAGCAGTTCAAGAACAAGCCCGCGGGGTGGACGCCGGCGTCGGCGCTGCGCTACGAGGGCCGGCCCGACGGCGCCACGATCGACGCCGAAGGGAACTACTGGGTGGCGATGTTCGAAGGCGGCCAGCTGCTGCGCTTCGCGCCTTCGGGCCAACGGGTGGCGGCGCTCGCGACCCCGGTCCAGTGCCCGACCATGCCCTGCTTCGGCGGCGACGACCTGAAGACGCTGTTCGTCACCACCGCCCGCCGCGGCCGGCCCGCGGACGAGCTCGAAGAGCGGCCGGCCTCGGGTTGCGTGATCCGGATGCGCGTCGACACGCCCGGGCTTCCCGTCGCCTTCTTCGAGGACTGATCGTGCGCACCGCCCCGGCGGCGACCAACTTTCTTCAAGTCGCGAGAGAAAAACCCTCGATCCGGGAGCGCCTGCCTGCGCCGAAAATGCAGGCATGAACGCGCCGCCTGCTCCTGCCCCCCACGAATCGCTGTCCAAGCCGGACCGCCAGGCCCAGGTGGTCCAGGCGCTGCAGGCGCACCTGCCCGCGCATGCGCTGATCTGGCACGCCGAGGACACCACGCCCTACGAATGCGACGGCCTCACGGCCTATCGGCAGCGGCCGATGGTCGTGGCCTTGCCGGAAACCGAGGCGCAGGTGGCGGCGGTGCTGCAGATCTGCCATCGGCTCGGCGTGCCGGTGGTCGCGCGCGGCGCCGGCACCGGGCTCTCGGGCGGCGCGATGCCCCACGCGTCGGGCGTGACGCTGTCGCTGGCCAAGTTCAACCGGATCATCGAGGTCGACCCGGTCAGCCGCACCGCGACCGTCCAGTGCGGCGTGCGCAACCTCGCGATCAGCGAGGCCGCCGCGCCCTTCAACCTCTACTACGCGCCCGACCCGTCGAGCCAGATCGCCTGCACCATCGGCGGCAACGTCGCCGAGAACTCGGGCGGCGTGCACTGCCTCAAGTACGGGCTCACGCTGCACAACGTGCTGCGGGTGCGCGGCTTCACGGCCGAAGGCGAGCCGATCGAGTTCGGCAGCGAGGCCCTCGACTGCGCCGGCCTCGACCTGCTGGCGCTGGTGATCGGCAGCGAGGGCATGCTGGCCGTCACCCTCGAGGTCACGGTCAGGCTGGTGCCCAGGCCCCAGCTGGCGCGCTGCATCATGGCCAGCTTCGACGACGTGCGAAAGGCCGGCGACGCGGTCGCCGCGGTGATCGCGGCCGGCATCATCCCGGCCGGCCTCGAGATGATGGACAAGCCCATGACCGCCGCGGTCGAGGACTTCGTGCACGCCGGCTACGACCTCGAGGCCGCCGCCATCCTGCTGTGCGAATCCGATGGCACGCCCGAGGAGGTCGAGGAGGAGATCGGCCGCATGACCGAGGTGCTGCGCCAGTACGGCGCCACCGCGATCTCGGTCAGCACCAGCGAGGACGAGCGGCTCAGGTTCTGGAGCGGCCGCAAGAACGCCTTCCCGGCCTCGGGCCGCATCAGCCCGGACTACATGTGCCTCGACTCGACCATCCCGCGCAAGCGCCTGGCCGACATCCTGCTGGCCATCCAGCAGATGGAGAAGAAGTACAAGCTGCGCTGCTGCAACGTGTTCCACGCGGGCGACGGCAACCTGCATCCGCTGGTGCTGTTCGACGCCAACGACCCCGACGAGCTGCACCGCTGCGAGCTCTTCGGCGCCGACATCCTCGAGACCAGCGTCGCGATGGGCGGCACGGTGTCGGGCGAGCACGGTGTCGGCGTCGAGAAGCTCAACAGCATGTGCGTGCAGTTCACCGCGACCGAGAACGAGCAGATGTTCGGCGTCAAGCGCGCCTTCGACGCGGCGGGGCTGCTGAACCCCGGCAAGGTCATCCCGACGCTGTCGCGCTGCGCCGAGTACGGCAAGCAGGTGTTCCGCGCCGGGCAGCCGATGCCCTTTGCCGAGCTGCCGCGCTTTTGACGACCCAACGAGAGAAGACAACACGATGGAATTCCCAGCCCTGCGCGAGGCGGTCGAGCGCATCCGCGCCGCCGCGGCCGACGGCCGCACGCTGAGCATCCGCGGCGGCGGCACCAAGGCCTTCTATGGCGAGCCCGCGCGCGGCGAGGCGCTCGAGACCACCGCGCTGCGCGGCGTCACCAGCTACGAGCCCAGCGAGCTGGTCGTCACGGTGCGCGCCGGCACGCCGCTGGCCGAGCTCGAGGCCTTGCTGGCCCAAGAGGGCCAGTGCCTGCCCTTCGAGCCGCCGCGCTTCGCGCGGGGAGGGACCCGCGCCGAGCCCTTGGGCGAGCGCGTCCTGGACGGAGGCACCGCCGCAGGGAGCGCAGCGACCGTAGGAGGCATGATCGCCGCCGGCCTGAGCGGGCCGGCGCGCGCCAGCGTCGGCGCGGTGCGCGACTACCTGCTGGGCGTCACGCTGGTCAACGGCCGCGGCGAGGTGCTGACCTTCGGCGGCCAGGTGATGAAGAACGTCGCCGGCTACGACGTCTCGCGCGTGCTGGCCGGTTCCATGGGGACGCTCGGCCTGGTCGCCGAAGCCAGCCTCAAGGTGCTGCCGGTGGCGCCGGCCGAGGCCACGCTCGAATTCGCCTGCAGCCAGGCCGATGCGCTGGACCTGCTCAATGAATGGGGCGGCCGGCCGCTGCCGCTCAACGCCAGCGTCTGGCGCGAGCGCGACGGCGCAGGCGTGCTGTCGCTGCGCCTGCGCGGCGCGGTGGCGGCGGTCGAGGCGGCCTGCGCGCACCTGGGCGGCGAGCGGCAGGACAAGGAGCGCTCGGCGGCCGGCTGGCAGTCGCTGCGCGACCAGCAGCATCCGTGGTTCGCCGCAGGCGGGGGCGAGCTGTGGCGGCTCTCGGTGCCGCAGACCGCGCCGGTGCTCGCGGTGGAAGGCACGCCGCTGGTCGAATGGCATGGCGGCCAGCGCTGGTACTGGGCGGCGCCCGGGCAGGGCGCGCGCCTGCGCGCGGCGGCCCGCGCCGCCGGCGGCCACGCGACGCTGTTCAGGGGCTCGGCGGACGGTGGGTCGACCGCCGACCGCTTCGACACCCTGAGCGCGCCCGTCGAGCGCATCCACCGCGCGCTGATGAACGAGTTCGACCCGCACGCGGTCTTCGACCGCGCACGGCTCTACCCTTCGACCTCCACGCTCCCCGCGAACTGAAGCCCCGCATGCAAACCGAACTCGCTCCCGAATTCCAGGGCACCGCCGACGGCCGCGAGGCCGAGGCGATCCTGCGCAAGTGCGTGCACTGCGGCTTCTGCACCGCCACCTGTCCGACCTACCAGCTGCTCGGCGACGAGCTCGACGGCCCGCGCGGGCGCATCTACCTGATCAAGCAGGTGCTCGAAGGCAAGCAGCCGACGCGCAGCACCCAGCTGCACCTGGACCGCTGCCTGACCTGCCGCAACTGCGAGAGCACCTGCCCGAGCGGCGTGCAATACGGCCACCTGGTCGACATCGGCCGCAAGATCGTCGACCGCAAGGTGCCCCGCCCGGCGCTCGAGCGCGCGGTCCGCTGGACCCTCAAGGAGGCGCTGCCCTCGCCCCTCTTCGCGCCGGCGATGAAGCTCGGCCAGTCGGTGCGCGGCCTGCTGCCGGCCCCGCTCCAGGCCAAGGTGCCGGTGCCGCAGCCCGCAGGCGCGTGGCCCCGGCGCAGCCACGCGCGCAAGGTGCTGATGCTGGCCGGCTGCGTGCAGCCTTCGATGGCGCCCAACATCAACAGCGCGACCGCGCGCGTGCTCGACGCCGCCGGCATCGAGGCCGTGATCGCGAACAAGGCCGGCTGCTGCGGCGCCGTGAAGTTCCACCTCGACGACCAGGACGGCGCCAAGGCGCAGATGCGCGCCAACATCGATGCCTGGTGGCCGCAGGTCGACAGCGGCGCGGTGGAGGCGATCGTGATGAACGCCTCGGGCTGCGGCGTCACGGTGCGCGAGTACGGCCACATCCTCAAGGACGACCCGGCCTACGCGGCGAGGGCGGCGCGCATCAGCGCGCTGACCCGCGACCTGAGCGAACTGCTGCCCGAGCTGGTGCCGCTGCTGAAGGCGCGCGTGCGCGCCCCCCAGGGCGTCGTCGCCTACCACCCGCCGTGCACGCTGCAGCACGGGCAAAAGCTGCGCGGCGGCGTCGAGCAGAACCTGCGCGCGCTCGGCTTCGACATCCGGGTGGCGCAGAGCGAGTCGCACCTGTGCTGCGGCTCGGCCGGCACCTACTCGGTGCTGCAGCCCGAGCTGGCCTACCCCTTGCGCGACCGCAAGCTGGGCCACCTGAACCAGTTGCGGCCTGCTGCCATCGTGTCGGCCAACATCGGTTGCATCACCCACCTGCAAAGCGGCACCGAAACGCCCGTGCGGCACTGGGTCGAGCTGCTCGACGCCGCGCTGGCGCCCGAAGCGGCGGCCTGATCGGACAGCCGCAAGGGGTCTGGTCCGACCCCCGGCGCGCCGGCGCCGCGCGAGGATGTCGGGGTGTTCCCAACGGGAGATTCCTGATGCGTGTCTCTTTCCGAACCCTCTTGCGCGGCGCGGCCCTCTGCGCCTGTGCCGCCGCGCCCTGGGTCGCCCAGGCCCAGATCACCGCGATGCCGGCGATGAAAGTCCAGGATGCGGGACGCTACGTCTGCGGCGGCATCGGTGCCGAAGAATCCACCGCCCTGCGCGCGGCCATGAAGGACCATCCGCTGTCGTTGCTGTTCGCGCGCGCCGGCGGCGAATACCTGGCCGACGTCGACGTCATGGTGAAGGATGCGAGCGGCCGCACCGCGCTGGCGATGCGCGCCAGCGGGCCGGTGTGCCTGATCGACCTGCCGGCCGGCCGCTACACGGTCGAGGCCGCCAGCGAAGGCGTCACCAAGAGCCAGGCCGTGACCCTGGGCAGCGGCTCCAAGACGGCCGACTTCCGGTTCTAGGCTCGCCCCCAAGTTGCCCCGCACTGCGTGTCGGGGCGCCCACCCCCGTCCGGGGGCAACACCGGCGGCCCGGCGAAGCCGGTTCCACGGTGTTTCACGAACGGGCCTGGCTGCGCCGGCCGGGCGAGTTCAACTCGCCAGGGCCGTTTCTATGTCGTCGGTGATCGACTCCGGCTTGTCCACCGGCGCGTAGCGCTTGAGCACCCGGCCGTCCTTGCCGATCAGGAACTTGGTGAAGTTCCACTTGATCGCGGTGCTGCCCAGCAGGCCCGGAGCCTCCTTGACCAGCCACTTGTAGAGCGGCGCGGCGTCGGCGCCGTTGACGTCGATCTTCTCCATCATCGGAAAGCTGACGCCGTAGTTGCGGGTGCAGAAGGCGCCGATTTCCTCGTTGGTGCCGGGGTCCTGGCTCATGAACTGGTTGGACGGGAAGCCCAGCACCGTCAGGCCCTGGGTCGCGTACTTCTTGTACAGCGCCTCCAGCCCCTCGAACTGGGGCGTGAAGCCGCACTTGCTGGCCGTGTTGACGATCAGCAGCACCCGGCCGCGGTAGTCCGACAGCGGGGCCGGCTGGCCGTCGATTCGGCGCGCCTCGAAATCGTAGATGCTGGTCATGGCATGTCCTTGCAGGGAAGGGGTTGTCGATCATCACCTGCCGTGGGCTCGCCTGCAAATGCCGACCACACCGCGGCCAGCACGATCAGCGCGCCGCCGAACCAGATCCGTTCCTCCATCGTGGCCGCTCCGAGCGCGACCGACGAGGTGCTCGCGAACAGCACTTCCGACAGCATGATCACCGAGGTCGCGCTGGCCGTGAGCCGGGCCGCCCCGTACTGCAGGCAGACGTTCGCGAAGACGAAGCCGGTGCCCAGCACCAGGGCCCAGCCCCACCAGGCCGGCGCCACCAGCGGCGGTGCCGCGATCGCGCCCAGCGCGGTGCCGGCCAGCGCGGTCACGCCGGCCACCACCGCGCAGCCGCCGAACATCGCCAGCGCGCGCGCCTCGCCGGGCGCGCTGCGCAGCCGGCGCAGCAGGATGTTGGTCACCGCGAAGCCGAAGCCGGCCGCCACGCCGAGCCAGTCCGGCAGGCTGGACGGCACCGGCCAGTCGGTCTCGGGCGTCTTGAGCACCACCATCACGCCCGTCAGCGCCAGCGCCACGCGGGCCAGCGCCGCCAGGCTCGGGCGCTCGCCCAGGAAGACCCAGGCCAGCAGCACGCTCCACAGCGGCATCAGGTAGAACAGCAGCACCACCCGCACCACGTCGCCCTGCGTCACCGCCCAGTTGAAGCCGACATTGGTGAAGCCCGCCGCCAGCCCCAGCAGCACCAGCCCCGGCTGTTGCGCGAAGAGTCCCCAGAGGCGGCGGCGCAGCAGCGCCATGGCGATCGCGATGGCGGCATAGACCAGGCAGGTGGCCCATACCGGATGCAGGCCATGGCCTTCGATCTGCCGGAAGGGAAACCAGGAGACGCCCCAGACGAAGGCGTTGAAGATCAGCGCGAGAGCAGGCAAGAGATCAGTGGTGCTTGTCGCTGCGCGCGATGGCGAGCAGGTGCTCGACTTCTTCGGGGTAGCGCTTCAGGTTGTTCTGGTGCCAGCGCCTGATGAGCCACATGAAGCCCGCCACCACGACGCCGAAGGCGGTGATCGCCGCGTAGGCCGACAGGCCCAGGCCGGTGCAGGCGCTGTAGAACGCGCCCAGCATCAGGATGCTTGCGTTCTCGTTGAAGTTCTGCACCGCGATCGAACGACCGGCGCCCATCAGGTTGTGGCCGCGGTGCTGCAGCAGCGCGTTCATCGGCACCACCAGGAAGCCGCCCAGGCCGCCGAGCAGGATCAGGAAGGGCACGGCGATCCAGATGCTGCCGATGAAGTTCATGCCGATCACCAGCAGGCCCATGCCGATGCCCATCGGGATCACGCGCGTGGCCATGTCCAGCCGCATCCGCATCGAGGCCACGATGGCGCCCACCGCGGTGCCGATCGCCACCACCCCGGTCAGCGACGAGGCCTGCGCCGTGTTGTAGCCCAGCGCCAGCGAGGCCCAGGCCAGGACGATGTACTTGAGGTTGCCGCCGGCGCCCCAGAACAGCGTGGTGGTGGCCAGCGAGATCTGGCCGAGCTTGTCGCGCCAGAGGCGCGAATTGCAGTGCCAGAAATCGGGCAGCAGGGCGAACATGTTGCGCACGATGCCGTGCCGCGGATTGGCGCGCAGCGGCCGCATCTCGACGCCGGTGTACGGGATGCGCGTATTGAACCAGGCCGCCACCATGTAGACCAGGATCAGCGCCGAGATCGCGGCCTCGGGCGCCGTGTCGATGCCGGTGTCGATGCCGGGGAAGTCGAACGCCAGCAGGTGGTTCGACAGCGTATGGCCCACCAGTTGGCCGCCGAGCACGATGCCCAGGATGATGGACGCGATGGTCAGGCCCTCGATCCAGCCGTTGGCCTTGACCAGCTGGGAGGCCGGCAGCAGCTCGGTCAGGATCCCGTACTTGGCCGGCGAATAGGCCGCGGCGCCGAGCCCGACGACGGCGTAGGCCATCAGCGGATGCGAGCCGAACAGCATCATCACGCAGCCCACCACCTTGATCGCGTTGCTGATGAACATGACCTTGCCTTTGGGCAAGGCGTCGGCGAAGGCGCCCACCAGCGGCGCCAGCGCCACATAGAAGACGGCGAAGATCGGCACCAGCGCGGCGCGCTGCCACTCCGGCGCGCCGCTGGTTCGCATGAGTTCCACCGCGGCAACGAAAAGCGCGTTGTCGGCCAGCGACGAAAAGAACTGGGCCGACATGATGGTGTAGAAACCGCGCTTCATCGATGAGCTGGCTGGCCGCGGGTGGGACCGCTGGCGATAGTGGAAAAATGGTCCGCTTCAGAGGCGGGTGCGCGGTTATAGCATGGGGTGCGCGATGTCAGAATGGCGCTTTCCGCGCATCACGCCGGGCCTTTTTGTGTGAGCGTTTCCAGCTTTTCACCGGGTTTTTGCCGTGCCACGTCCCATCCTAGCCACCGTTCACGCCGCCGCCTTGCGCCACAACCTCGACCGGGTCCGCCGCGCCGCGCTCGATTCCCGGGTCTGGGCGGTCGTCAAGGCCAACGCCTACGGGCACGGCATCGAACGGGTTTTCGATGCCTTCCGGGCCGCCGACGGCTTCGCGCTGCTCGACCTGGCCGAGGCCGAAAGGGTGCGCGCGCTGGGCTGGCGCGGCCCGATCCTGCTGCTCGAAGGCGTGTTCGAGGCCCGCGACCTCGAACTGTGCTCCCGGCTCGACCTCTGGCACGCGGTGCACTGCGACGCCCAGATCGACATGCTGGCCGCCCACAAGACGCAGGTGCCGCAGCGCGTCTTCCTCAAGATGAACTCCGGCATGAACCGCCTGGGCTTCGCGCCCGAGCGCTTCCGCTCGGCCTGGACGCGGCTGAACGCGCTGCCGCAGGTCGACGAGATCTCGCTGATGACGCATTTCAGCGATGCCGACGGCGACCGCGGCATCGCGCACCAGCTCGAGGTCTTCGACCACGCCACCCAGGACCTGCCGGGCGAACGCTCGATCGCCAACAGCGCCGCCACGCTGCGCCACGCGACCCAGACCCGGGCCGACTGGGTGCGGCCGGGCATCGTGCTGTACGGCAGCGCGCCCGATTTTCCCGAGCATGATGCGGCGCACTGGCAGCTGCAGCCGGCCATGACGCTGTCCACGCGGCTGATCGGGGTGCAGACGCTGAAGCCCGGCGACACCATCGGCTACGGCTCCAGCTTCCGCGCCGAGGGCCCGCTGCGCATCGGCGTGGCCGCGGTCGGCTATGCCGACGGCTATCCGCGCCACTGCAGCACCGGCACGCCGGTGCTGGTGAACGGGGTGCGTACGCGGATGGTCGGGCGCGTCAGCATGGACATGATCACGGTCGACCTGACACCGGTGCCCGACGCCGGATTCGGCAGCGAGGTCACGCTGTGGGGCCGTTCGTCGAAGGGCGCCTTGCTGCCGATCGACGAGGTCGCGAAGGCCGGCGGCACCGTGGGCTACGAGCTGATGTGCGCCGTGGCGCCGCGTGTCCCCATCACGGCGGACTGAGGGCCGCCGCAGTTTGAAGATTCTCTCCGACTGGCGCTCGGTTCGGCTCTGGGAGTCGCGCGTCGAGCAGGAGCTGCATCGCAGCCACGACCTGCGCCTGCACGGCTTCGCGATCGGCGCCACGATCCTGCTGCTGATGTGGGTGGTGTCGCACCTGCAGATGCGCCTGGGCGTCGACTCGCTGGCCCTGCGCTACGCGCTGACGCTGGGCGCCGGCTACGCCGTCTACCTGCTGCTCCTGCGCTGGTGGGCCGGAAGATTGGTGCAGCGCAACACAAACTTCGATCCCGATCTGCCGGACCCCGGCACCTTCGATGGTCCGTCGGCGCACGGCTCGGGGGGCCAGTTCGATCTGCCTGACGTGGGCGGTGGTGCGCTCGACCTCGCGGGCGGTCTCGACGAGGGCGCGGTCTTCGTGGTGCCGGTCGTGGCCATCTTCCTGATCGGCGTCGCCATCGTGTGCGGGGCCGGCGCGCTGGTGTTGCTCTATTTCGGCTGGGACGCGCTGCTCGCGGTGGCGATCGAGATCGCGTTCTCGTACGTGTCGGCGCGCGCCGTGGTGCGCATCGCGCGCGAAGGCTGGCTGGCGGTCGCGCTGCGCCTGAGCTGGAAGCCGCTGCTCGGGGCGCTGCTGTGCGCGGTGCTGCTCGGCGCGGCGATCGACCGCTTCATGCCGCAGGTGAATTCGCTGCCGGCGGCGGTGCGGGTGCTGCTCGGGCGTTAGTGCCCGAGCGATGGCTCAGGCCGGCGCCGGGCCGCCCCAAGGCGGCCTGCGGCCCCCTCGGGGGGCAGCGACCCACACGCAGTGGGGGAGCGTGGGGGCCATTCAGGCCGGCGCCGGGCCGCCCCAAGGCGGCCTGCGGCCCCCTCGGGGGGCAGCGACCCACACGCAGTGGGGGAGCGTGGGGGCTCAGTACAACCCCAACTGCCGCGTCCGCAGCCGCGCCAGCCCCAGCAGCGCATCGGTGAACGGCGTCGCCACGCCGGCGCGCTGGCCCAGCTCGCGCACGGCGGTCACCAGCGCGTCGAGCTCGACCGCGCGGTGGGCCTCCACGTCCTGCAGCATCGAGGTCTTGAAGGCGCCGAGCTTGCGGGTGATGGCGTGCCGGTCCTCGGGGCTGTCGGCGATCGGCACGCCGATGCGCGCGCCGATCTCCTTGGCCTCCAGCATGATCGTGGAGATGAAGCCGCGCACCAGGTCGTCGTTGAGGATGAGGTCGGTGGTGGCGCCGGTCAGCGCGCTGATCGGGTTGACCGTCATGTTGCCCCAGAGCTTGTACCAGACGTCCTTCTGGATCTGCGGCGAGAGCTTGGTGTCGATGCCCGTGCCCACCAGCAGGTCGAGCAGCGCCTTCGCGCGCGGGGTCGCCTCGCCCGAGGGCTCGCCGATGATCAGGCCGTTGCCGAAGTGATGCCGCACCACGCCGGGCGCGTCGAGCGAGCAGCTCGCGTGCACCACGCAGCCGATCACGTGCCTGGCAGGGATCGCGGCGTCGATGCGGCCGCCCGGGTCCACGGCCTCGAGCTGCGCGCCGGCCAGCGGGCCGCCGAAGCCGCCCTGCAGGAACCACCACGGCACGCCGTTCATGGCCGTGAGCACGATGGTGTCCGGGCCCAGCAGCGGCGCGATCTGCTGCGCCACCGCGGGCAGCGAGGGTGCCTTCACGGCCACGATCACGAGGTCCTGCACGCCGAGCGTCTTCGGGTCTTCGCTGGCGTTGACCGGCACCGCCACGCGCGTGTCGCCGCTCGCGAGCACCAGCCCGTCGCGCTTCAGGGCTTCCAGGGTGGCGCCGCGCGCCACCACGTCGATGGTCGAGCCCGCCTGCGCGAGCTTCGAGCCGATCCAGCCGCCGATCGCGCCGGCGCCGTAGATGCACACTTTCATCGAGAGATGCTCCTTTGATCTTCGGTCGGGGCACACCTTGCCCCATTCCAGGAATACCGCGGAACCGGCTTTGCCGGGCCGCTGGTATTGCCCCCTGCAAGGGGGTGGGCGGCCACACGAAGTGGGCCAACCTGGGGGTTATTGCTTGTACGTGTTGTCGATGCGATCGACCTGGCGCACCAGGGCGTCGAACACATCCTTGCCGGCGCCGTGCGCCGGATTGAATTGCAGCGCATCGCGCGTGCAGCGCTGCGCGATCTCTTCGGCGACCGGAATCGCCGGCCCCATCGAGAAGGTCGCCAGCTGGATCTCGCAGGCGCGCTGCAGCGTCCAGAGGATCGCGAAGGTCTGCGGCAGCGTCTGGCCCCAGGCCAGCAGGCCGTGGTTGCGCAGGATCACCGCCTGCCGGTCGCCCATGCTCCTGAGCAGGCGCGGCCCCTCGTCGGCGTGAATGGTGATGCCCTCGAACTCATGGTAGGCCACCATGCCGTGCAGCTGCGCGGTATAGAAATTGGTCTGCTGCAGGCCACCCTGCACGCAGGCCACCGCCACGCCGGCGGTGGTATGGGTGTGCATCACGCAATGTGCGCCGGGCAGCCCGTCGTGGATCGCGGCATGTACCGTGAAGCCGGCCGGGTTGACCGGGTAGGTCGAGCCGTCGAGCACCTTGCCCTGCAGGTCGATCTTGACCAGGTTGCTGGCCGTGACCTCGCTGTAGTGCAGGCCGAAGGGATTGATCAGGAACTGCTTCTCGCCACCGGTCACGCTGTCGGGCAGCCGCACCGTGATGTGGTTGTAGATCATCTCGGTCCAGCCCAGCATCGCGAACACGCGATAGCAGGCGGCGAGCTCCAGCCTTGCGGCGCGCTCGTCGGGGTGGATCGCGGGATGCACCAGCGCCGAGGGCGATGGGGTGGCGAGTGTGTTCATGGCATTTCCTTCAAGTAAATCGATACGCCCCGATCCCCTTCCAGGAATACCGCGGAACCGGCTTTGCCGGGCCGCTGGTATTGCCCCCGGCGAGGGGGTGGGCGGCTACACGAAGTGAGCCAACCTGGGGGTGAGTGAGTGACTAGTTTTCGGCGGTGAAGCCGACCTGCTTGACGATCGGCGCCCACTTGGCGGTGTCTTTCTTGATCAATTCCGTCAGCTCGGCGGGCGAGGAGGACATCGCCTCCAGGCCGAAGTTCGCCAGGCCGTCGATCACGTCCTTCTGCGCCAGCGCGGTCTTGAAGGCGGCGTTGGCGCGGTTCACCACTTCCGGCGAGGCCTTGGCCGGCAGCAGGAAGGCGAACCACTCGCTGTGCGTCATGTTCTTGATGCCTTGTTCCTCGAAGGTGGGCACATCGGGCGCGAAGCGGCTGCGCTTGGCGCCGGACACGCCGAGGATGCGGATCTTGCCCGTGGGCAGGTGCTGCGTGATGTCGCCGATCGGGCCCGACACCGCCGCGATGTTGCCGCCCAGCAGGTCGAGCATCGCCGGCTGGGTGCCGCGGTAGGCCGCGTGCTTCAGTTCCACGCCCGCGCTCTTGCCGAGCAGCGCACCGATGAAGTGCGGCGTCGAGCCGGCCGCCGGCGAACCGAAGTTGGCGCCTTCGGGATGGGTCTTGGCCCAGGCCAGGAATTCGGGCACGGTCTTGACCGACAGCGGAACGGCCGGGCCGACCGCGAAGCCGAAGTCGAACACGCAGGCGACGGTCACCGGCGACAGGTCGACCAGCGGGTCGTACGGCAGCTTCTTGTAGATGTGCGGATAGATCGTGAGGATCGAGGTCGGCGTCTGCAGGATCGTGGCGCCGTCGGCCGGCTGGCTCTTGACGTAGGTCACGGCGATCTGGCCGCCCGCGCCGGTGCGGTTCTCGACCACCACGGCACGGCCGTAGTCGGGCTGCAGGCGGGCGGCGACGCGCCGGCACAGGGTGTCGGACGTACCGCCGGCCGCGAAGCCGGTGATCAGGCGCGCGGTCTCGAAGGGGAAGGCTTGCGCCTGCGCGAAGGCGTGCTGGCCCAGGCTCGCGAGCAGCGCCGAGGCGCTGGTGGTCTGCAGCAGATGGCGGCGGGTGATGGTCATTCGATGTCTCCTCGGGATGGATGGAAGCTTGCTTGCTTGAGAACTCGTTGCGCCACCGGGATGGCGGCGCCGGAGAGAGTCACGGCGCCCTGGTGGCCAGGCCGCGCGCTGAGGGCATATTCTTCCCGCAACCCGTGCCGCCTGACACCCGCGTTTACCTCACGTCTTCAACCCAAAGTCCTCGCATCGACCGTCCGTCGGTCAGTAGGTGCCGCCGGCCGCCGTGGGCTTGGCGGTGCCCTTGAAGCTGGCCGCCAGTGCGCTGGTGCTGCGCACCAGCAGGTTGGTGTCGAGGCCGACGGCGACGAAGCTCGCGCCCAGCGTCAGGTACTTGCGTGCCAGCGCCTCGTTGGGCGTCAGGATGCCCGCGGCCTTGCCGGCGCGCTGGATGCGCGCGATGGCGTCCTCGATCGCCGCCTGCACCTCGGGGTGGTCGGAGTCGCCCACGTGCCCCATCGAGGCCGACAGGTCGGCCGGCCCGATGAAGATGCCGTCGACGCCATCGATCGCCGCGATCGCGTCCAGGTTGGCCAGCGCCTCGCGCGACTCGGCCTGCACCAGCAGGCAGACGCGGTCGTTGGCTTCCCTGGCATAGCCCGGGTAGCGGCCCCAGCGCGAGGCGCGCGCCCCGCCCATGCCGCGGATGCCCTCGGGCGGATAGCGCATCGCGCGCACGATGGCCTGGGCCTGCGCGGGCGTGTCGACCATCGGCACCAGCAGCGTCTGCAGGCCGAGGTCGAGGTACTGCTTGATCAGCGCCGTGCCGGCGTCGCCGTGGCCCAGCGGAACGCGCGCGATCGCGTTCACGCCCGGATAGGCGGCGATCGCCTGCGCCTGCTGCAGGATGCTCTGCAGGCCGTTGGGCGAATGCTCGCCGTCGATCAGCAGCCAGTCGAAGCCGGCGCCGGCGCAGATCTCGGCGCTGTAGGCGTCGGCCAGGCCGAGCCAGAGGCCGATCTGGGCGCGCTTGTCGATCAGGGCCTGCTTGAAGGGGTTCGGGGGGGTGGTGGTCATTGAATGCCTTTCAGACGAAGCGAAAGGAGATCGTGCCGAGAGGGCCGTAATCCGCATGGAAGGTGTCGCCGGGCGATGCCGGCGTCGGCCGCGTGAACGAGCCGCCGAGCACGATCTCGCCGGCCTCCAGGCATTCGTCCCACGGCGCCAGCTTGTTGGCGAGCCAGGCCACGCCGGTGGCGGGATGGTTGAGCACAGCGGCCGCGACACCGGATTCCTCGATCACGCCGTTCTTGTACAGCAGGGCGCTGACCCAGCGCAGGTCGACTGCGTCGGGCTTCACGGGTCGGCCGCCGGTCACGATGCCGGCATTGGCCGCGTTGTCGGAGATGGTGTCGAACACGCGGCGCATCTGCTTGGTGTGGCGGTCGAACTGCTCGATGCGCGAATCGATGATCTCGATCGCCGGCACCACGTAGTCGGTGGCCGCGAGCACGTCGAAGATCGTCACCTTCGGCCCCTGCAGCCGCTTGCCGAGCACGAAGGCCAGCTCGACCTCGACCCGCGGCGCGATGAAGCGCGTGAACGGGATGTCGCCGCCCTGGTCGAAGAACATGTCGTCGAGCAAGGTGCCGTAGTCGGGCTCGTCGATCTGGCTGGCCTGCTGCATCGCGCGCGAGGTCAGGCCGATCTTGTGGCCCTTGACGATGCGCCCCTCGGAGATCTTGGTCCTGACCCATTCGCGCGAGATCGCATAGCCGTCCTCGATCGTCATCTCGGGGTAGCGCTTGGAGAAGTGCTCGACCTGCACGCGCGACTTCTCGCTCTCGTGGAGTTCGGCGGCCAGTTGCCGGATGAGATGGGTGTCGAGCATGGTTCAGGCCTTGTTGAAGAGAGGATGCAGGTTGCTGTGCTTGCCGTCGTAGACCTGGCCGGGGCTCTCGTCGATCTGCAGCGTGATGCCGATGGGGCGCTGGTCGAAGACTGGCGCGAAGTGCGCCTTCGTCACGCCCAGCAGGGCGTCGCCGACGCGCTGGTGCACAGAAGCCGTACGGCCCGCGCCCATGCGCACGTTGAGGTAGACGAAGGCGTAGTCGGCGCGGCCGTCGGCCACGGCGTAGTGCGCCGCCGGATAGGCCAGCACGCGGGTGCCGCCGGTCGGGTAGACCTGTTTGCCTTCGTCGTCGCGCTGCGCGAGCATGCAGTCGGCGAGCGAGCGGCACAGCGCCGACATGTCGGTCTCGCGCTCGATGTTGGGCGTGTAGAGGATCACGAGGTGCGGCATGGCGTCGTTCCGTGGAGGTTGGGGTCGAACGGCTCAGAGGCGCGAGACGCTCTGGAATCCCTCGGCGCTCGACGCCTGCGCGTTCGGGATCGCGTGGCCATCCTGCGGCGTGACCGGGAAGACCGCATTGATCTGGCCGGTGGCGGAAGATCCGAAATAGGGCGTGATCACCTCCGCCTTGCCGTCGTAGGCCGACCAGCCGAGGGCGCCGAGCATCATGGCCGTGTCGTGCATGAATCCTTCCCCGTGCCCCTTGGCCGCGTACTCCGGCAGCATCGCGCAGAAGTCGGCCCACTCGCCGTGTTCCCACATCCGCACCACCTCGTGGTCCATGCGCTCCAGCAGCGGGCTCCAGACGCGGTCGGCGAACTGCGGCGCCAGGCCGTTCTGCGCGAAGCGATGCGACAGCGATCCGCTGGCCAGGAAGGCCACGGTGCCGTCGTAGTGGTCCTCCACCGCACGCCGCATGGCCCAGCCCAGGCGGGCGCTGTCGTTCAGGTAGTGGCTGGTGCACAGGGCCGAGACGCAGATCGCCTTGAAGTGCTGGTCCTCGTTCATGTAGCGCATCGGAACCAGCGTGCCGTATTCCGGCCCGAGCGTGGTGGCGTCGTGCGCCAGCGTCTCCACGCCCCATTCGTTGCATGTTTTCGCCAGCAGCTTGCCGAGTTCCGGATTGCCGGGCATCTCGTAGGGCATGTTGCTGATGAAGTGCGGCAGCTCGTTGCTGGTGTAGACACCCTTGAAATGCGGCGCGCAATTGAGGTGGTAGCTCGCGTTCACCAGCCAGTGGGTGTCGAACACCACGATGGTGTCCACGCCCAGTGCGCGGCAGCGGCGGCCGATCTCCTTGAGGCCGTCGATGGCAGCCTGCCGACTGCCCTTGCGCGGACCGTCCAGCTCGCTCAGGTAGAGCGAGGGCACGTGCGTGATCTTGGCAGCGAGTGCGAGCTTGCCCATGGTCAGACTCCCCAATGCGGAATGTGGTGGCTGCCCAGGCTCACCGCCACGTTCTTCGGTTCGCAGAAGACCTCGTAGCTCCAGGTCCCGCCCTCGCGTCCCGTGCCCGAGGCCTTGGTGCCGCCGAAGGGCTGGCGCAGGTCGCGCACGTTCTGGCTGTTGACGAAGCACATGCCGGCCTCCACAGCCGCGGCGACACGGTGCGCGCGGCCGATGTTCTCGGTCCACACGTAGCTCGACAGGCCGTAGGCGATGTCGTTGGCGAGGCGGATCGCGTCGGCCTCGTCCTTGAACGGAATCAGGCAGGCCACCGGGCCGAAGATCTCGTCCTGCGCGATCTTCATGCGGTTGTCGACGTCGGCGAACACGGTGGGCAGCACGTAGTTGCCGCGCCGGACGCGCTCGGGCAGGTCGGGCGCGCCGAGGCCGCCGCACAGCAGCGTGGCGCCTTCCTTCGGGCCCAGCTCGATGTAGCTGCGCACCTTGGCCAGGTGGGCCTGCGAGATCATCGGCCCGACGATGGTCTTCTCGTCGAGCGGGTCGCCGACCGTGATGCGCTTCGCGCGCTCGGCAAACTTCGCCGCGAAGTCGGCATAGATCGACTGCTGCACCAGGATGCGCGAGCCCGCCGTGCAGCGCTCGCCGTTGTTGCTGAAGATCATGAAGATCGCGGCATCGAGCGCGCGGTCGAGATCGGCGTCGTCGAAGATCACGAACGGGCTCTTGCCGCCGAGTTCCATGCTGAACTTCTTCAGGCCCGCGCTCTTCACGATGCGGTTGCCCGTGGCGGTCGATCCGGTGAACGAGATCGCGCGCACATCGGGGTGCGCCACCAGCGGCTCGCCGGCTTCCTTGCCGAAGCCGTGCACCAGGTTCAGCACGCCCGCCGGAATGCCGGCTTCGAGCGCCAGCTCGCCCAGGCGCGCGGCCGTCAGCGGCGACAGCTCGCTCATCTTGAGCACCGCCGTGTTGCCGAACGCCAGGCAGGGCGCGACCTTCCAGGTGGCGGTCATGAAGGGCACGTTCCACGGCGAGATCAGCGCGCACACGCCCACCGGGTGGAACAGCGTGTAGTTCAGGTGCGTGGGCGTCGGGTAGGTGTGGCCGTCGACGCGCGTGCACATCTCGGCGAAGTAGTAGAAGTTGTCGGCCGCGCGCGGCACCAGCTGCTTGCCGGTCTGCGCGATGACCTGGCCGCAGTCGTTGGTCTCGGTCTGCGCGATCTCGGGCACATGCGCGGCGATCAGGTCGCCGAGCTTGCGGATCAGCCTGGCGCGTTCGGGCGCGGGCAGGCCGGCCCACTTCGGAAAGGCTTCCTTGGCAGCGGCCACGGCCGCGTTCACCTCGGCCTCGCCGCCCGAGGCGACCTCGGCCAGCACTTCCTGGGTGGCGGGGTTGACGGTCTGGAAGTAGTCGCGGCCGGCGACGGATTTGCCGTTGATGAGGTGGTCGATCTGCATGGGGTGTCCTTCGGGGTTCAGTCGAGCCGGATCTCGCGCGAGGCGATCAGCGCCTGCCATTTCTTGCGCTCCGACTGGACATAGCGGTTCATCTCGGCGGCGTCGGTGGGACGGGGTTCCCAGCCGGCGTCGAAAAGCTTCTGGCGCACGCCAGGGTCGTTCATGGCCTTCAGCAGGTCGGTGCCGAGCTTCTGCTGAATGTCCTTCGGCGTGGCGGCGGGCGCCACCAGGCCTTGCCAGGTGTAGGCCTCGACACCGGCAAGGCCGAGTTCCCTGGCCGTCGGCACCTGGGGCAGTTGCGGCACGCGCTCGCCGGACATGGCGAGCAGCGGCACCACCTTGCCGGCCTTGACGGCGCTGATGCCGCTGGGCAGGTCGAGCATCATCAGCGGCACCTGGCCGCCCATCAGGTCCTGCAGCGCCGGGGCGCCGCCCTTGTAGGGCACGTGCAGCAGCTGCACGCCGGCCTCGCGCTGGAACAGCTCCAGCGCCAGGTGGTGCGGGCTGCCGGCGCCCGGCGTCGCCACGCTGTACTTGCCCGGCGCTGCCTTGAGCGCGGCGATCAGCGCCTTGGCATCGGCGAAGCCCGCGCCCGGCGCGGCCGTGAGGATCAGCGGCGAGCGGCCCATCATGCCGAGCGCGACGAAATCCTTCTCGGCGTCGTAGGGCAGCTTCTTGTAGAGCACCGGGTTGTAGACCAGCACGCCGTTGTCGGCCGAGAACACCGTGTAGCCGTCGCCCGGCGAACGCGCCACGTTCTCGGAGGCGATGATGGCGCTGGCCCCGGGGCGGTTGTCGACCAGCACCGGCTGGCCGATCTGCTGCGACAGCTGGGCCCCCGCCGTGCGGGCGAGAAAGTCGGTGCCGCCGCCGGCCGGATAGCCGACCACCCAGCGCACCGGCTTGGTCGGGAAGGACTGTGCCGGCGCATCGAACGCCACCACCGACGCGGCCAGCGCGGCCATGGCGGTTGCGAGCTTGATCATCTTCTTCATGTGGTCTCCGTTTGCTTCGCCGCTCAGCCCGCGGCAATGGTGTTGATGAGCGCGCCGATCTGCGCGATCTCGGTCACGACCACGTCGCCGGGGCGGCAGTCGACCACGCCGTCGGGCGTGCCCGTGAGGATCAGGTCGCCGGGCGACAAGGTCATGAAGCTGCTGAAGTACTCGATCAGGAAGGGCGCGTCGAAGATCATGTCCTTCGTGTTGCCCGACTGCGTGAGCTTGCCGTTGACCGTGGTCTGCAGCGCCAGCGCCATCGGGTCGGCCACGTCCCTGGCGTCGACCAGCCAGGGGCCGATCGGCGTGCAGGTGTCGCGGTTCTTCACGCGCAGGTTGGGGCGGTACCAGTTCTCGAGGTAGTCGCGGATCGCGTAGTCGTTGGCCACCGTGTAGCCGCCGATGAAGTCGTAGGCATCGTCGCGCCTGACCTTCTTCGCGGTCTTGCCGACCACGATCGCGAGCTCGCATTCGTAGTGCATGAACTGCACGTCGGCCGGGCGATAGGTCAGGTGGCGATGGCCGGTCAGCGTGCTCTCGCCCTTGACGAACACCAGCGGATCCTCGGGCGCCTTGAACTCCAGCTCCTTGGCATGGTCGGCGTAGTTGAGGCCCAGCGCGAGGATGGTGCGCGGGCGCGCCACCGGCGCCAGCGGCGGCAGCCACGACACGGCATCGGCCTGCAGCAGCCGGCCATCGGCCAGGCGCAGCTGGCCATCGGCCTCGACGGCCTCGTGCACCGCGCCTTCGAACAGGATGCGTGCGCGCTTCATGCTTGCTCCTTCACCAGCGTGTTGACCAGGGTCTCGAAGCCTGGCGCACTGATTTCGATGCGGTCGCCGGGGCGCGCCAGCGGGCGGCCGGCATCGCAGCCGAGCATCAGCACCTCGCCGTGCGCCAGCGTCATGAAGTCGCCGACCTCGGCCAGCAGCTGCGCGGCGCTGCGCACCGTCTGCGAGAAGTCGACCGACTGGCGCAGCTCGCCGTTGATGCGCACTTCGAGCTTGAACTGCGCCGGGTCGGCCACCTCCTGCGCGTCGCGCATCGCCGGGCCGATGCCCAGGAAGCCGTCGACGCACTTGAACTTGACCGGCGGGCGGAAGAAGCTCGCATGCGGGATCGACAGGTCGTTCATCAGCACGAAGCCCTCGACGTCGTTGTCGACGCCGATCACCATCGCGATGGTGGCGCCGACCTCCACCTCGGCCACCTGCGCCGGCACGGTGATCGTGCTGCCGTGCGGGCTCCAGGTGTTGGCGGTCTTGACGTAGAGCACCGGCGCCTTCGGCGGTGCCTTGTACGGCGGCTGGCTCATCTGCGGCGCCAGGGCGTCGAACTCCGCACGGAAGTTCAGCAGCACGCCGTAGACGGTGCCTGTGGGGGTGTAGCTCATGGTTGTGGTTGCTCCAGTGCGATGAGTTCGTCGAGCAAGGCGTAGATCTGGGCGAGCTTCTGTTTGCCCATCGCCTCTTCCATCCACGCGTAGTGGGCTTCGATGCTGGTCGAGAGCTTCTTCACCAGCCGGCGCCCGTGCGCCGTGGCCTCGACGACGGTGCGACGCTGGTCCTCGGGGTCGCGGCTGCGCGTGATGAGCTCGTCGCGCTCCATGCGCGCCAGCACGCCGGTCAGGCTCGGCCCGAGGATGAAGGCCTCGCGCGCCACGCGGCCGGTTTCGACCGCACCGTGTTCGCCGAGCACGCGCAGCACGCGCCATTGCTGGTCGGACAGCGAATGCTCGCGCAGGCTGGGCCGCGTGTGGCCCATGACGGCCTCGCGGGCCTGCAGCAGCAGGCGCGGCAAATTGCGGTGGGAGAAGGAAGTGCTCATGTCGGCCCGAATTATTTAATATATTAAATGATTGGGTCAAGTGGGCAAGCCTGCGGGTAAACCCTTGCGGGACGTTGGCGCAGAAAACATCCGGGCGCGGAAGCGAGCGGGGAAACCTGACGCGAGCTATCCGTCTGGTGGCGCAGGGGCTATCACAAGAACAGATCGAAGAGTTCGGCCGAAAAGGCCAAGCAGGCATTGAAAGACGCAGGCTAGCTGCGATGCGTCCGGCCTCGTGCTATAGCGCCGACCAGATCGCCAACTCGTACCCGTCCGGGTCCAGAAAGTGGAAGCGGCGCCCGCCGGGGAAAGCAAAGACTGGTTTGGTGATCGTGGCGCCCGCCGCTTCAATGCGCCGCTGCGTCTCGGCAAGATCGTCCGCGTAGACGATGACCAACGGGCCGCCTGGACGTACGGGTTCGCCCGTGGTGAAGCCGCCGGTCAATCGGCCGTCGTGGAACTCGCTGTACGTCGGTCCGTAGTCGGTGAACGTCCAATCGAATACCGCGCCGTAGAACGCCTTGCTGCGCGCGATGTCGGTAACGTTGAACTCAATGTTGTCGATTTGCCGGTCCCGGCCTGTTGTTGCCATGCGTTTTTCCTGATGCTGGATGAATAGCCGCCATGATCGCCCGGCCGCGATTCGGTGTCTTGAACAAAACGGCCAATCAGCAGTGCCCGCTCAGTGACGGACCTGGCTCAACAACGCCGAAGCGGTCATACCGCACAGCGTCCGGACTTCACGGGCGAGATGGGCTTGATCTGCATAGCCGGCATCGACCGCCAGTGCGACCAAGCCGGCATTTCGATCCTCGCGGGCCAGTGACAGGAAGCGCTGGAAGCGGAGGATGCGTTCCAGTGTCTTCGGTCCGTAGCCGAAGTGATCTCGGCAATGGCGCAGCAACGTGCGCTCGCTGAGGCCCAAGCGCTCGCGCATACGGGCTGCTACCAAGCCTTCGTCTCGCGACGGCATGGCTGCAAGACGGAAGATCTCCGACGCACTCTTGTCCGGCGCGGTCATCGGCTGCGGCATCGCCATCAGTTGCTCCTGAAACACCTGTGCCTGCCGGGCAATGGATTGCGTGTCTTCCATCCGGAAGGCGAAATCCCTGGCCAGGGTTCCCCGCAGATCGGCCAACTCGACTGACTGGCCAACGATCTCCGAGAGCGGCAGGCCCAGCCATTGGCGTGCGGCGCCGGGTTGGAATCGGGCGCCAAGCACGCGCGCGCCAGGTGAAAGGTCGGGACGGGCCGCAATGACGTCCGGGCCGACGACCCGCAGTCGGCCGGCTCGCCAGATGAGATCGACGCAGCCGTCCGGTACCACGGCGATACCGCCAGCATGCGGGTCCGGCAGGACGCTCGTCCAGATGCATTGGAAATGCGCCTGCAGTCCGGGGCGAGGAACGTCTTCCCGGTACTGCCCTGTGACACCTGCAATGCCTGGTGGGGTGGCGCTGCTTTCCTTGGCATGTCGTGTCATTTGCGCTCGGAATCTTAAGGCGTTTTGTCAGCCGCCCTAAGCGCTACGCAGGCGCTTTGCCCTTGACCGCCCAGGCCAGCGCCGCATAGGAGCGCGGGCCGTCCGCTTCGCCGTCGAGGTAGGCGGACTCGACGGCTTCGCGCAGCCGGGCGTGCGCTTCCTCGCCCAGCGTGGCGACGTATTCCGCACCGGGGCCGTCCTTGCCCTCGAAGGGCGCCCAGTAGTCCGCGAACGAAGCGAACTCCATCCGGATGCTGAGCGTCGTCTCGTCGACGCCCTTGAAGCCGGCGGCGCGCCACGCCTGGGCCAGTTGGCCGGGCCGCGTCATCGGCCGCGTGAAGTTGCGGGCGCGCCGCTCCCTCGCTGCCGGGTCGAGCGCGGCGGCGGTGTCGAAGAACATGCGGTTGGAGACGAAGCCGCCACGCACGTCCCACACGGTCGCGCCGACCACGCTCCCGGGCTTGGCGACCCGCCGCATCTCGGCAATCGCCTTGTCCGCGTCGGGCACGAAGTGCAGCACCAGCAGCGAGAGCACGCGGTCGAAGCTCCGGTCGGGGAAGGGCAGCGCGCAGGCGTCGGCCACCTCGAAGACGATGCGCGGATCCTGGTTGTGGCGCCTGGCATGCGCGATGTAGGGCTCGGCGAGGTCCACGCCGCGCACTTCGCCGGCGCCGGTGCGGCGGGTCACGGCGAAGGCCAGGTGGCCCGTGCCGCAGCCGACATCGAGCACCCGGTCGCCGTCCGCGGTGCCGACGAAGTCCAGGAAGGGCAGGGCGAGCTGGCGGCTCCAGCGGCCCATCAGCTTTTCGTAGGCATCGCCGTCGCTGGCGACGAAGGTCGAAGACGTGGTGTTCATCGCGGTCCCCTTCGCACGGATGGGCGCATCGCTTCGACGATGCGTGGCGGATCCCAACTACAAGATGCCGGAAATCATCATCCCCAGCCCCACGATGCTGACCACCCAGATCGCCGTGCGCAGATAGGCGATGCCGGCGCAGTAGACCGGGACGTACAGCACCCGGGCCCAGAAGAAGATCTGCGCGCCCGTGGCGATCTTCGGGCTGGTCGCGCCCGCGGCATGCGCCACCAGCGCGATCGCGGCGAACAGCACGAAGTTCTCGAGCGTGTTGCGGGCGGCGCGCTCGGCGCGGCCTGCGAAGGGCGTGGCCTCGGGCAGCTTGTCGCGGTTGCCCAGCGCCATCATGGTGCCGGACGGCGTCCAGCCCTTGACCCGGATCAGGCTCGCGAGAAGCACGGTGAGCCAGGTCAGGATGGCCATGTAGATCACGAGCGTGAGGGTGGTGGTCATGTCGAGGTCCTGAGGGCTGGGTGGATCGGCTCAGCGGTTGAGGAAGTGGATGTCCGGCTTGTCGATCACCCCGACGGCCTGCATCGTCTCCCGCAGATCCGTGGATTCGGCGAACGCCTTGGCCCGGGCGATGTCCTGCGCCTCGAACAGCATCACGACCTCGTTGGCGTCATCGACGCCGCGCAGCAGGTATTGCTCGGTGAGCCCCGCCTCGTTGCGCTTGGGCGCGTGGGCGTCATAGCCCGCCTTCCAGACGGTGAAGTCCTTGACCTTGTGCCTGACCAGCATGAAACCGTTCATGACGATGCTCCTCGAAACGAGTGGCGTCAGCGGGAATGAACCGGTCGCGGCAGCGCTGACCCAGCCGCGTTCGGTCGCTGTGATTCAGCGGTCATCCTCTCGCCCTTGGCAGATTTCGGCGTGGGAGAACGATAGGCGCCCTGGGCGTTGGCGTCTCGCCTGGGTTTGTACCTATCGCCTGCCGGCCGGCGCGCCCAGCCTCCCTGCGCTCACCCCCACTGGACAGGCGGGTGCTGGCGAAGACCGTGCGGCGGGGGCACGCGCCCGCAGTCCTGCAGACATCCCGCATCGGCGAGACAATGCCGTGCCTTTGTCCGCCGGCCGGCCCGGGGCGACCCACCCGAATCCTTCCGCGCATGTCATCCCCGCCTGCCGTTCCGACCCCGACCTCCACGTCCTCCTCGTCGTTTTCCCTCCGGCGCATCGCCGTGCCGGTCTTCGGCCCCTCGCTGCTGTTCGGCATCGGCGAAGGCGCCATCCTGCCCATCGTCCCGCTCACGGCACGCGACCTGGGGGCCTCGGTGCCGATGGCGGCGCTGATGGTCGCGCTGATCGGCATCGGATCGCTGCTCAACAATATCCCGGCGTCGTTCATCACGATGCGCTGGGGCGAGCGCTGGGCCATCGTCGCGGCGGGCGTGTGGAGCGCGCTCGGCATGGCGCTGTGCGTGTGGACGTCGCACCTGGGCCTGTTCGCCGCGGGCTGCTTCATGGTTGGCATGTCGCAGGCCGTCTACAACCTGGCACGCCAGAGCTACATGACCGAGGCGGTGCCCATCGCCTACCGTGCGCGCGCGCTGTCGACGCTGGGTGGCGTGATGCGCATCGGCATGTTCCTGGGCCCCTTTCTCGCGGCCGCTGCGGTGCATTCCTTCGGCCTGTCCGCGGCCTACGTGGTCGGCTTCGTCGGTGCCATGGGGGCGGCGATCGTGGGCGCGCGCATTCCCGACCTGGAGGCGCCGCCGCTGCCGCCCGGGCATGTCGCGCCCGCCGCGCCGACCATCGTCTCGACGCTGCGCGACCACAAGCACGTGTTCCTGACCCTGGGCATCGGCGTGGTGCTGATCAGCGCGGTGCGGGCCTCGCGCCAGGCCGTGATTCCGCTGTGGGCCGACCACCTCGCGCTGGCGCCCTCGGTGGCCTCCCTGATCTACGGCTTGGCCGGCGGTATCGACATGCTGGTCTTCTACCCGGCCGGGAAGGTGATGGACCTGAAGGGCCGGGCCTGGGTGGCGGTGCCGTCGATGCTGATCATGGGGCTGGCGATGCTGCTGATGCCGCTGACGACCGGGACCTTCACGCTGTTGCTCGCGGCACTGGCCATCGGCTTCGGCAACGGCATCGGCTCGGGGATCATCATGACCATCGGCGCCGACCATTCGCCGCGCCACGGGCGCGCGCACTTCCTTGGCGTGTGGCGGCTGATGTCCGACATCGGCTCTTCGTGCGGGCCGGCGCTGCTGTCCTTCCTGGCGGCCAGCCTGTCGCTGGCCTCGGGGATTGCCGCGGTCGGGCTGATGGCCTTGGCTGCAGCGGCGACGCTGGGGTACTGGATTCCGCGACACGATCGCGGCGGGCGGCGCAAGGAGCGATGAGGCAGGGCGGGCGTCGTGTTGGCGTGCGGCTCGGCCGCTTCAACCTTCAGATTCGGGCCTATGCCCTGGTAGAACTGGTCAACCCAGGGTCTCGTCTCCCCAGTTCGATGCGAGTAGGAGCACGATCGACAGCCCAGCTGCTGCCACGAATGGCCACGCCCGCGTCTGGGTCGTGATGAGCCAAGCGCCAAGGCTGGGACCGGTGACGACGGCCAGCATCTGAAGGCTGCGCGTGGAACTGCTGACTCGACCTAGAAGGTTCCTCGGGCAAAGGTTCTGCATGCTCACGCCCAGGCCGATGAGAAACAGCTCATACCCCATGCCGTTCACAGCCCAAAGGGCGACGTAGACCGAAACTCCTTGGCCCTTGGACGACATCGCGGCAACGGCAATTCCCGTAGTCGAGATGGCGAACCCCACGATTCCACTGCGAATGAGTTGCGCAGGAGTCCATCGAGTCAGCCAGAGTCGAACCAGCAGTGCACCCATCACCGCACCACCCGCCGTTCCCGCCACGACCAACGAAAAAGCCTGCGCGTCGAAGCCCGAATGCTTGAGGAAGCTCGCCACGTGAGGGTCATAGAGGGCCAGGGTCAGCGACATTCCAACTGCCAAGGCGATGGTGGCGATCAAGCGCCGATCGAGACCGGCCATGGCACGAAATCCGGAGAGCAATTCACTCCTGATTTCGCGCACAAGCCTGCGCGGACGCCGCTCGATGTCGAGATTCGAAAAAAGGCCGGGAAGAAGGCTGGAGCCGACGAACGTCAACGCGGCCGACGCCAGGAATGTGAGCTGTGATCCGGCGATGAGTCCTAGCACGCCCGCCACGAGCGGCGTTGCGATCTTCGAGACCTGATCGCAAACGCTGAGGCTGCTGAAGTACCGAGTCCTTTCGTCCTCGCCGACCACGCGATTCGTGAGGATGAAGGTGGAAGGCCAGTAGCACTGGTTCGCGAGCCCTTTCAGGAAGACCAAGGCGCAGAAGGCGCCATACCCTGGTGCAAACGCGATCAGGGCGGAAAGAATCGAACGCGCATGGATGCCGAGCGCCATCGCCTTCCGAGGATCGGAGTGGTCGAGGAATGCGCCGATGAAAGGGCCAAGCACCAGGCTGGGTACCCCGAAGCACGCGGCAAGGAAGGCGATCTCCGAAGGGCTCGACCTCCAAAGAAATGCGGGGACCGAGAAGATGAGGAAGATATCGATCCATTGCGCCAGCCCCGCGAGGGCCTGCAACCACAGAAGCCTGGATGTCGCGCATCTTTGGGCCTGGATGTGTGCGTCGCGCATGGTGCTTCTGAACATCCGTGGTTCGATCAAACGTTCAATGTATCGAGCCCCTTTCCGCCGATGCTGCACTCAAAGCTCTGAAAGATCTGATCCCGGTCGGGAACCTTCTGGAACTCCCGCTCCGTGCCTCCCTACACTCACCCCCCATGGCCAAGGAAAAAACCCTCTACGTCTGCAGCGAATGCGGCGGCACCAGCCCCAAGTGGCTCGGCAAATGCCCGAGCTGCGGCGCCTGGAACACATTGATCGAGCAGGTCGGCCCCGCCCCGGGCGCGCCGGCCAACAACCGCTTCGGCACCCAGTTCACCTCGCTGGCCGGCTCGGCCGAACTCGCGACCCTGTCTGACATCGAGGCCACCGACATCGCGCGCACGCCCACCGGCATCGACGAACTCGACCGCGTGCTGGGCGGCGGCATCGTCGACGGCGGCGTGACGCTGATCGGCGGCGACCCGGGCATCGGCAAGTCCACCCTGCTGCTGCAGGCGGTCGATGCGCTGCAGCACGCCGGCCGCAACGCGCTCTACGTCACGGGCGAGGAGAGCGGCGCCCAGGTGGCCTTGCGCTCGCGCCGGCTCGGCCTGGAGCATTCGCAGGTGCAGGTGCTGGCCGAGATCCAGCTGGAGAAGATCATCGCCACGCTGGACGCGCACCGCCCGGCCATCGCGGTCATCGACTCGATCCAGACCGTGTACTCCGACCAGCTCACCTCGGCCCCGGGCTCGGTGGCCCAGGTGCGCGAGTGCGCCGCGCACCTCACGCGCTTTGCCAAGGCCAGCGGCACCGCCATCGTGCTGGTGGGCCACGTCACCAAGGAGGGCGCGCTGGCCGGCCCGCGCGTGCTGGAGCACATGGTCGACACGGTGCTGTACTTCGAGGGCGACACGCATTCGAGCTTCCGCCTGGTGCGGGCCATCAAGAACCGCTTCGGCGCGGTCAACGAGATCGGCGTCTTCGCGATGACCGAGCGCGGCCTGAAGGGCGTGGCGAACCCGAGCGCGATCTTCCTGAGTCAGCATGCCGAGCCGGTGCCCGGCAGCGTGGTGCTGGTCACGCTGGAAGGCACGCGGCCGATGCTGGTCGAGATCCAGGCCCTGGTCGACGACGGCGGGCCCAGCCCGCGCCGGCTGTCGGTGGGCCTGGACCGCGACCGCCTCGCGATGCTGCTGGCGGTGCTGCACCGGCACGCGGGCGTGGCCTGCATGGACCAGGACGTGTTCGTCAACGCGGTGGGCGGGGTGCGCATCAGCGAGCCCGCGGCCGACCTCGCGGTGATGCTCGCGATCACGTCGAGCCTGCGCGGCAAGCCGCTGCCCAAGGGCTTCATCGCCTTCGGCGAAGTCGGCTTGGCCGGCGAGGTGCGGCCGGCGCCGCGCGGGCAGGAGCGCCTGCGCGAGGCGGCCAAGCTGGGCTTCAGCGTGGCGGTGGTGCCCAAGGCGAATGCGCCGCGCAAGGGCGCGAAGGAGATCGAGGGCCTGACGATCCATGTGGTGGAGCGGATCGAAGAGGCGCTCGATATCGTGCGGCAGTTGCAGTAGCGCGCTCAGCCTTGTCGCAATCACACAACGGCGCATGGAACTCCTGCGTCGGCATTGCATAGTTTTGGATCGACTTTGCATACCTCCGGCCGCCCCTGCGAACCGGCTCGGATGCAATAGGGGCAACTTCCCAAAAGGAGGTTGGCCCCGGGGTCTGGTGGGCACACAAGTGCCAGTCACGGTGAGTCCTTCGCACCGGAGCCCCATGTTTATCCTTGGAAAACTTGAAATGAAAAAATCTCTAGTCGCCCTGGCTGCCCTGGCTGTTGCCGGTATTGCCTCGGCTCAGTCGTCGGTCACGCTGTTCGGTGTGGTTGACGCGACCATCAGCGGCTTCTCGAACAAGTCTGAAGGCGCTCTGGGCCAGGACGTCACGAAGAGCCAAACGGTTCTGCGCAACTCCGGCTACAACTCCAGCCGTCTGGGCTTCCGTGGCACGGAAGACCTCGGTGGTGGCTTGTCGGCCGGCTTCTGGCTCGAAGGCGCGATCAACAACGACGACGGCACCGGTTCTGCAACCGGCGGCGGCTTCAACTTCCAGCGTCGTTCGACCGTGAGCCTCTCGGGTGCTTTCGGTGAAGTTCGCCTCGGTCGTGACTACACCCCGACGTACTGGAACGACACCGTGTTCGATCCGTTCGGCGCCAACGGTGTGGGCACCAACCTGATCGTGACCGCCAACGGCTACAACAATCCGGGCAGCGTGATCTCGCAAGGTGGCTTCACCCAGAACACGACCTACACCCGTGCCAGCAACTCGGTCGGCTTCTTCCTGCCGCCGAACCTGGGTGGTTTCTACGGCCAGGTGATGTACGCCTTCAACGAGAAGACGAGCTACGATCCGGCCGCGCTGACCCCTCCGGGCGCCGCCGCCATCGTGAACAACCCGGCATTGCTGAACACGGCCGGCAACGAGCGCGCTGGTCGCTACTGGGGCGGCCGCATCGGTTACGCCAACGGTCCCCTGGACGTGGCTCTCGCGTACGGTCAAAGCACCCTCGCGTCGAACTACTACGCCGGCACCACGAACAACCTCGACACCTGGAACCTCGGTGCTTCGTACGACTTCGGCGTGGTCAAGCTGTTCGGTGAGTACTCGAGCGCCAACCAGAAGCAAGACACGTCGAGCAACTTCGTTGCCGGCGCGACCAACCCGTTCGGCTTCCGTGAACCCGGCGCTGACGGCTGGCTGCTCGGTGCAACCGTTCCTGTCGGTCCTGGCGTGATCCGCGTTTCGTACTCGGCAGTGGACTACAAGGACACCGGCACGTACATCAACCAACTGTTCGGCTTCCGTCCGGACCCGAAGGCTGACAAGTTCGCGCTGGGCTATGTGCACAACCTCTCGAAGCGTACGGCCCTGTACGCCACGGTGGCGCGCATCAACAACAAGAACGGCGCCGACCTGACCGTGGGCGGCCCGTCGTTCTACACGACGACCAACGCCCTCACCGGCGCGCTGACCCCGAAGAGCTCGACGGGCTACGACCTCGGCATCCGTCACTCGTTCTGATCTGACAAGCGCACAAGTCAGAATCACCAGGTGATCCCTGAAGGCTGCCCGACAGACGTCGGGCAGCCTGCTTTCATTCATCGGCTCGCTGCGGCGGGTTCAGGAATCGGCAAGGGAGAGTCTCAAGTGCAGAACAGTACCCCATTCAGGCATATGGCAGACAAGATGATCGACCTCAACGATCTCCGAATCTTTGCGTATGTCGCGTCGCTCGGCAGCTTCTCCTCGGCTGCCGATGCACTGCAGATCCACAAGTCGAGCGTGAGCAGGAGCATTGCGCGGCTCGAAGCCATGCTGGAAGAGCCTTTGCTCGAGCGCACGACCCGCAAGGTCTTGCTGACCCGGCGTGGCATCGATCTGAAACAAAGTTGCGTCGAGATGCTCGCGCGCGTCAACGAAACGATCGGGTACGTGGGCGGCATCGACGACGACACCGCACCCCGGAGCCTCTCGGTCAGAGCCGGCTCTGGCGCGCTGGCCGGTCCGAAGAGCATGGGCGCCGCGGAGCGCAAGCCGCTGCTCTCGATGGGCCGCATCCAGGTCCGGCTCGGCGCCGGCCACGGCGGCCGGCCACAGGTCGTCGGCCGGTTCGGCGCGACGACATAGGCCGCGCTTCAAGGACGTCGGCGACTGGTCAAGCCAGTTGCCGTCCTCCGCACCCGGCGGATTCAGGCGTCCGGATTCTCAGTGCTGGCTGCCTCGAAGGGTCTGTCGCATCTTGCTCGGCGGGACGCGATACCAGTCCTTGAACTTGCGACTGAAATTGGTGTGGTCGTTGTAGCCCAGCTGCGATGCGATGGCTTCGATCGACAGCTCGGTGTGCTGCAGATACCAGGCGGCATGCTGCTTTCGCAGGCCATCCTTGATGTCGGAGTAGGTGAGGTCCGCATCCGCGAGCCTTCGCACCAAGGTCCGCGAGGACACACCCAGGTCCGGCGCCAGATCACTCAGCTCGGGGTTGGTCGTGAGGCGTTCGAGCAGCGCCTGCTTGACGCGCTGAATGAACTCGACGTGTCCGAGTTCGGATTCCATGGTTCGGCAGTCCTGCGCCGCGGCCTGGAATGCCTTCTCGTCGGCCGAGGGCGAACGTTCGGACAGCAGCCGGGTCGGCAGCTGAAGCGTCAGGCACTTCTGATCGAACGCCACCTTTCGGACGAAGCGCAAACAGGGCACATCGGTGCCAGCCGGACGGGCGTACGGCAACCCCACCGTGAGCTCGTCGACCGGGCGCCCCAGGATCGCCTCGACCATCCGGCAGTGCGCCCCGACGATGGACTGCATCACGAAGACATGCGTCTCGCACAAGGGGCGCAACGGCCTGACGCTGATGGTGCTCCATCGAGGTCCGTTGTCCATGTGGAAGTCCATGCTGCGGAAGATCAGCTTGGCGTTTTCGCTCACGAACTGAAGGCTTTGCCCCAGCGTTTCGCTCGTCACGGCCGCGATGCCCACCGGGCTGTGGTACGGCTGCAGCATGGAGCCTGCGATCAGACCCAGCGCAGGCTCGCCGCTGCACTTGATGGCGTGCGCGACAAAGCGCCGGAACACGGAGAAATCCAGCAACGGCTTGCCGTCGCAAAGGTCCTGCCAGGCCAGGCCTGCACTTGCAAGAACCTCGGAGGGCCGCACGCCCCGATTGTTGAGGCAGTCCAGGACGCATCGGACATAGATCGGATGCACGAACGGGATGGCGACTTCGCCCTTGATACTCTTCACTCGGTAGCAGTTTCTATCTTCGAATCACGCTTTTCGACCTGCGCCGAAAACGACCTAGTTTAGACCCCGTGGGTGACCTGCCCATGACAGCATCCCTGATGCGTCGCAGGGGCAGGGCGCAGCGCCTCAGCGCCCGAATCCCAATAGGGCGAGTCGCCGAACGCGGTCTTGAGCGGAGCGCTACGAAAACGCCATCGCTGAAAGTTATTGACACTTTCTGAAAGGAACTGAGGTTGACGCCATCCACCTGAGTGCTGACAGTCGCTGCTCCTGCATCCGGATGTCACTTGTGTTTCTCGATGCGTCCGAGAGCGTTTCAAAACAGGTGGAGTCGATTGCAGTGAACAGGTCTTATCGGTCGGTGTGGAATGGCGCGCTTGGCGCATGGGTGGCGGTGTCGGAGGTGGCGCACGGGCGTGGAAAGAGCGGAAGCGGCAGGGCCGCCAGGCGGCTCGTTCCTCACGCGGTGCTAGGACTGCTCGTCTCTGTCACGGGCGGGATGCTCCCGCAGGCGCATGCGGCGTCGTACACAGCGTCGACCGAGGCGGAACTCGCCCTGGCAATCAGCCAGGCCAATGCGAGTGCGGATGCGGCGTCAACGATCACGCTCCTCAACGGCTTCACGATCGCGTCACCCGGCACCCTTCCCGCCGCGACCCAGGCGCTCACCATCAGCCTGGGCGGCTTCACGCTCGCCACCACAGGCAGCGGGAACATCAATGCCGCGGCAGGCGCGACAGTGACCGTCGATGGCAAGATGACCGGCTCCAGCCGTTTGACCAAGGACGGTGCCGGCACGCTGATCCTGACCGGCACGGGCAGCAGTTACGTCAATCGCATGGTGATTGGCTCCGGCGGGGTGCGTGTCGAGAACGGCGGGCAGATCACTTTCGGCAATGGCGTCGGCGATGCGGGGCTGGAGGTAGTCGGCGACAACGCGAGCGCCACCATCACCGGGCCAGGTTCCTGGATGGATGCGCGCGCTGGTTCATCACGCGTGGCCTCAGCGGCCGGAAGCTCCCTGAATGTGCTGAACGGCGGCGAGTTCCGCGTGACGAATCAGCTCGCGATCGGCGATACCGCCGGTACGACGGGAAGGCTGAGGGTCGATGGCACAGGGTCCCTCGTCTCGGTCAGCGGGCTGACCATCAGCCGGGGAACGGGCTTCATCGACGTCGCCGCCGGAGGCCGGATCCTGAGTGCCTCCTTCGGTATCGGCGGCATCGGCGCGCTGAGCTCGCAGGGTGGCACCGGCACCGTGACGGTGACTGGGCCTGGCTCGCGGATCGATACCGGCCAGGCGGGCGTGCATCGTGGAACCTTGACAATTCTCGATGGCGGCGTCGTGTCCACCTCGTGGGCGCGCATTGGAACCACCGCGGGCCGCACGGCGTCCGTCACCGTCTCGGGCAGCGGCTCGGAATTGATTTCGACCGCGTCCTCTGCGGGCATCAGTCTCGAGATCGCAAGGGCTGGTGCGGGTTCTCTGCAATTGGCCAATGGGGGCAAGGCGTCCTTGATGGCGGGCACTGGGGCCATGAAGATCGCTAGCGCTGCCGCGTCCACGGGCACATTGAGCATCGGCGGCGCCCTGGGGCAGGTCGCCGAGGCCCCGGGTGTGCTGGAGGCCGCGTCTGTCGAATTGAGCGCCGGTGCGGGGCGGGTCGACTTCAACCACACCGACAGCAGCTACAGCTTCGCCGTGCCGATCATCGGAACGGCCAGCAGCGGGGTGGTGAGCCAGAGCGGTCCCGGCACGACGATTCTTGCAGCAGCCAACACCTATGCCGGCGCCACGCGCGTGACGGCCGGCACGTTGCGCGCGGGCGCGGTCGGCACACTGAGTTCCGCTTCGGCCTATACGGTGGCATCGGGCGGTACGCTGGACCTGGCCGGTTTCAGCCATTCCATCGCGTCCATGGCCAACGGCGGCACAGTCTCGCTCGCCGGCAGCGCGCCCGGCACCACGCTGACGGTCAAGAGCCCCTGGGTCGGCAACAACGGCACGCTGCGCCTGGGCACGGCGCTCGGCGGCAGCAGCAGCGTCAGCGACCGGCTGATCCTCGACGGCGCCACCGCGATCGCCAGCGGCAAGACCACCGTGCAGATCGTCAAGCTCGGCGGCCTGGGTGCATTGACGAACGGCAACGGCATCGAGGTCATCAGTGCGCTCAACGGCGCCACCACCACGGCGCAGACCACGAAAGATGCGTTCGCGCTCGCCGGTGGCCATGTGGATGCCGGTGCCTTCGAGTACCGCCTGTACGCGGCCGATGCGGGCGGCGCCGGCGAGAACTGGTATCTGCGCTCCACCGCGATCGTCGTGCCGCCTCCGATCACTCCGCCCACTGAGCCTTCGACCACACCGCCCGCTGCGGCTCCGAGCACCCCGCCCGTTGCGGCTCCGAGCGCCCCGCCCATCGCGGTGCCGATGTACCGCCCCGAAGTCCCGCAGTTCGCCGCGCTGCCCGAGCAGTTGCGCCAGGGCAACTTCGTGATGCTGAGCAACCTGCACCAGCGCGTGGGCGACGAGTCGGGCGCCGGTGCGCCGCGCCAGGCCTGGGGCCGCATCATCAGCACCGACCGCACGGTGAGCCAGACCGGCGCCGTGAGCCCCGACAGCGAAGGCCGCCTGAACGGCTTCCAGGCCGGCACCGACCTGTGGGCCGACCCGAACTGGCGCGCCGGCGTGTACGTCGGCCAGCTCGAAGGCGACATGAGCGTCACGGGCTTCGCGCGCGGCATCGCCAACCTGGCGGTGGGCAGCAACGACCTGCGCAGCCGCTACCTCGGCATCTACGCCACCTGGCGCAACGAGGGCGGCTTCTATGCCGACGCGGTGCTGCAGGGCGGGCGCCACCGCTACGACGTGTCGCCGCAGCTCGCACTGGCCAGCCACGGCAAGGGCGACAGCCTGCTGGCCTCGATCGAGGTGGGGCAGGGCTTCCAGGTCGCTCCCGGCTGGTCGCTGGAGCCGCAGCTGCAGCTGATGCACCAGCGCGTCGATCTCGACGAGGTCGCCATCGTCGGCGCCACCGTGCAGCAGGACAGCCATAACGGCTGGATCGCGCGCGCGGGCCTGCGCCTGAAGGGCGATGTGACGACGGCGGCCGGCGTGCTGCAGCCCTACGGCCGGCTGAACGTCTACAGCAGCAGCCGGGGCACCGATGTCTCGCGCTTCATCGGCCCGGGCGGCTTCGCCGACGTTGCCACCCGCACCGGCGGCACCAGCACGGAGCTGGCCGCGGGCGCGACGCTGGCGCTGTCGGCCGCCACCAGCCTCTACGGCGAACTCGGCAAGCTCTGGGCCTCGAGCGGCGATGCGCGCGCCAGCAGCGGGCTCAACGCCAGCGTCGGCGTGAAGGTGCGCTGGTAGGGCCGGTGTCGATCGGGGCCCGAACCCCAGGGCCTGTCTTCTGAATCAGGCGAGGAGCAGGCCCAGCACGTACTCGTCGACGTAGTGCGGCTCGTCGGCGCGCTTGTAGAACTCTCGCAGCGTGCCTTCGTGCACGAAACCCAGCTTCTCGTAGAAGCGCAGGGCTTGCGTGTTGTCGCTCTCGGCGTACAGCTCGATGCGCCTGACGCCGTCGGCCTTGAGCCGCTCGATGGCATCGGTGAGCATGGCATGCCCCACCCCTTGCCCATGGCGCTGTACTGGCGCAGCCATAACCGCTCCTCATTAAGCGAATAATTGTTCACCAAAAGGCTAGAAAGCACTAAGATCGCCCCGTGAAACCCAAGGACGAAGACAAACTCCGCGCCATCGCCGAAGCCACGTTCACGCTGGTCGAGCAGACCGGCCTGAGCGGCCTCACCATGGCGGCGATCGCGCGCGAGGCGGGCCTGGCCACCGGCACGCTCTACGTCTACTTCAAGTCGAAGGAAGAGTTGATGGTCGCGCTCTACGAGCAGGCCAAGACGAACACCACCGCCAGCCTCCTGCACGGCGACGACCCGACGGCGCCGTTTCGCAGCCGCTTCCGGCACATGTGGATGAACTGGCTCGAGCACCGCCTCACGCACTATGCGCAGGTCGTGTTCCTGGAGCAGTACTACAACTCGCCCTGGTTCAGCGAGGAGAGCCGCAATCTCTCCGCCCGGCTCATCAAGGGCTGGATCGACCTGATCGAGACCGCCAAGGCGCAGCAGATCCTGAAGGACGTGCCCACCGTGCTGCTGATCAACAGCTTTGCCGGCTCGGTGCGCGAGACCGCCAACCTGCTGCGCTCCGGCGCCCTGGCCCGCACCGACGCCAACCTGCAGATGGCCTTCGGGCTCTGCTGGGACGGCATCAAAGCCTGAAAAGTCCAGCCTGGCCGCTTGACCTGGCCCATCCACAGGTCTATTGTTTACCCGAACCGTTATTCATCGAAGAGAGAGCCCCACCATGACCACCACCCTTCACATCAACGGCAAGGATCGGCAGGTCGATGCCGATCCGTCCACCCCCATCCTCTGGGCCCTGCGCGACACGCTCGGCATGACGGGCACCAAGTTCGGCTGCGGCGCGGCGCTGTGCGGCGCCTGCACGGTGCATCTCAACGGCCAGCCGATCCGCTCGTGCGTCACGCCGATCTCCGCCGCGGCGGGCCAGAAGATCACCACCATCGAAGCCGTCACCGACGGCAGCGACAAGGTGGGCAAGGCCGTGAGCGCGGCCTGGGTCAAGCATGACGTGGCGCAGTGCGGCTACTGCCAGAGCGGCCAGATCATGTCGGCCACCGCCTTCCTGAAGTCGATGCCGGCCGGCAAGCTGCCCAGCGAGGCCGACATCGATTCGGCCATGGCCGGCAACATCTGCCGCTGCGGCACCTACGCGCGCATCCGCGCCGCGGTCGCCGACGCCGCCAAGACCCTGGCTTGAAGAAGAAGGAGAGCACCATGAACTTCGACCCCACCACCTTCGAGCTGCCCGCCAACCTGCGCGCGTTGATGACGCGCCACGAAGACAGCACCGACGAACCCCAAGGCCTCCCGCGGCGCAGCTTCCTGAAGCTCACGGCAGTGAGCGGCTTCGCGCTCGGCGTCTTCCCCGCGGGTGTACTTGCACAGGATGCGGACCCCACGGGATCAGGCCGGCCGCCAGGCCTGAAGCCATTGCAGCAGCCCTCGGCCTTCGTGCGCATCGACCGCGACGGCACCACCACCATCACCATCAACCGGCTCGACTTCGGGCAGGGCGTGCAGACCGGGCTGCCGATGATCCTGGCCGAAGAACTCGACGCCGACTGGTCGAAGGTCAAGAGCGTCCACGGCACCAACGACCCGGCGTACATCGATCCCATGTTCGGCATGCACATCACGGGCGGCTCGGGCTCGATCAAGAACTCGTACACGCAGTACCGCGAACTCGGCGCCCGCACCCGCGCCATGCTGGTCGGCGCGGCGGCGGCACAGTGGAAGGTGAGTGCCTCCACGCTGCAAACGCGCGATGGCGTCGTCATCGGCCCCGGCGGCAAGAGGCTGGGCTACGGCGAGCTGGCCGAAGCGGCCATGAAGCTGCCGGTGCCCGAAACGGTCAAGCTCAAGGACCCGAAGGACTTCCGCCTCATCGGCAAGCCCACCGGCCGGCTCGACGCGCAGGCCAAGTCCAGCGGCCACCAGAACTACGGCATCGACATGCGCCTGCCCGGCATGCTGACTGCCGTGGTGGTGCATCCGCCGGTGTTCGCCGCCAAGGTCAAGTCGGTGGACGACAGCGCCGCCAAGGCGGTCAAGGGTGTGAAGGCCGTGCTGCGCGTGCCGCTCGACCGTGGCGCCGAAGGCGTGGCCGTGGTCGCCGATGGCTACTGGGCCGCCAAGCAGGGGCGAGATGCGCTCAAGATCGATTGGGACACCAGCGGCGTCGACAAGGTCGACAGCGAGAAGCAGCTGGCGCAGTACCGCGAACTCGCGACCCTGCCGGGCCCGCGCAAGTACAACGACGATGTGTCGAAGCTGGCCGCCGCGCCGCACAAGATCAACGCCGAATTCGTCTTCCCCTACCTGGCGCACGCGCCGATGGAGCCGCTCAACTGCACCGTCCACCTGGTCGGCAACAAGGCGGAAGTGTGGACCGGCACGCAGATGCCGGGCATCGACGGCATGGCCGCCGCCAAGGTGCTGGGCGTGCCGCCGCAGAACGTCAAGGTGAACGTGCAGATGGCGGGCGGCGGCTTCGGCCGGCGCGGCCTGCTGACCAGCGACTTCGTGGCCGAGGCCTGCAGCGTCGTCAAGGCCGCGCAGGCGGCGGGCATCAAGGCGCCGATCCGCACGCTGTGGAGCCGCGAGGACGACATCAAGGGCGGCTACTACCGCCCGATGCACCTGCACACCGCGAAGATCGGCTTCGACGCGCAGGGCAAGATCACGGCCTGGGACCACGCCATCGTCGGCCAGTCGCTGCTGATGGGCACCCTGTTCGAGCAGATGATGGTCAAGGACGGCATCGACGCCACCGCCGTCGAGGGCATGAAGGAGCCGTACGACATCCCGATGCGGCTCACGGTGCAGCACCCCAAGCTCAACGTGCCGGTGCTCTGGTGGCGCAGCGTGGGCTCGACCCACACCGCCTTCGTCATGGAAACGCTGCTCGACGAGATCGCCCGCACCACCAAGCAAGACCCGGTGGCCTACCGCATGAAGCTCATCGGCGACCAGCACCCGCGCCACAAGGCGGCGCTGCAACTCGCCGTGGACAAGTCCGGCTACGGCAAGAAGAAGCTCGAAGCCGGCCGCGCCTGGGGCGTGGCGGTGCACGAATCCTTCGACTCGGTGGTGGCCTATGTGGTCGAAGCCTCGGTGAAGGACGGCACGCCCACATTGCACCAGGTGACGGCGGGCGTGCACTGCAACCTGGTGGTCAACCCGCAAAGCGTGGAGGCGCAGGTGCAGGGGGCCGCGGTGATGGGGCTGTCGATGTGCCTGCCGGGTGCCGCGATCACGCTGAAGGATGGCGTGGTGCAGCAGAGCAACTTCGGGGACTTCGTGGTGCCGCGCATCACGGACATGCCGCAGATTGCGGTGTACACGGTGCCCAGCGCGGATGCGCCGACCGGCATGGGCGAGCCGGGGTTACCGCCGCTGGCGCCGGCGTTTGCGAACGCGGTGGCGGCGATCACGGGGAAGCCGGTGCGGGAGTTGCCTTTCAAGCTGGCTTGACGCGCGGGCCCGTGCGCAGATCCCTGGCCACCCTCTCGGCGGTGGCACTGGTCGTGCTGTGCGCCATCGCCACGCCGGCCGGCGCGCCACGCGCCGAGCCGGCCCGCGCCGAGCCCGTCGCCGCCGCGGACTGGAACGCGGCCGCGCTGGACGAACTGACCCGCTATGTCGCGAGCCAGAAATCGACCGGCCTCGTCATCATCCAGGGCGACAAGCTCATCGTCGAGAAGCTCTGGCCGCTGCCCGCCGACGCCAGGGCCTTCCGCGCCGCCTTCGTTCACGGCACGGCCCCGGACGGCGCGCTGCTCGAAGACGTCGCCTCGCAGCAGAAGAGCTTCGTCGCGATCCTCGCCGGCATCGCGGTCGACAAGGGCCTGCTGGATCTCTCGCAACCCGTGTCGTCCTAAATCGGCCCGGGCTGGTCGAAGGCCACGCCGCAGCAGGAGGCCGCGATCACCGTGCGCCACCTGATGGAGATGAACTCGGGCCTGAAGGAAGACCTCAGCTTCGACGCGGCGCCGGACACGAAATTCTTCTACAACACGCCGGCCTACGCGGTGATGAAGCCGGTGCTCGAAGCAGCGGCGAAGCAGCCGCTCGGCGAGATCACGCAAGCCTGGCTCGCGCGCCCCGCCGCCATGCACGACACCGCCTGGCGCAACCGCCCGGCGCTGATGTCGAGCGCCGGCAACCCGACTGGGCTGGTCACGACCCCGCGCGACATTGCCCGCATGGGGCATTCGTGCGGAACGGCGGCGTCACCGACACGGGGGTGCGCGTCATCTCCAAGGCGCAGCTCGACGCGCTGTTCGTGCCCACGAAGACGAACCCCTCCTACGGCCGACTCTGGTGGCTCAACGGCGGCGCTGAAACCGTGGGCGTCGGCGCCAACGCGCCCCGCCGCCCCGGCCCGCTCATCGGGGCCGCGCCCGCCGACATGGTCGCCGCGATGGGCGCGCTGGACCGCAAGCTCTTTGTTGTTCCCAGCCGCAGGCTGGTCGTCGTGCGCACGGGGCAGGCGGCGCCGGACCGGGGCTTCGACGAACAGCTCTGGCGGCTTCTCGTTCGGGCGATGCCTGCGAGTTGATGGCCGCGCCCGATGCGTGCGGAAGGCGTGAGGGCCTGCTCGGCTATATCGCCAAGCCACCCCAGGACGCAGTGTCAATCAGCGGAAATGCAATCTCAGAGCGAGGAGGAGGAAGACCAGGCCGACCACGGCGATCAACGCGATCCGCCCCCATGGCATCTGGGGTGGTAGCGGCGGCGTTCGGGTGCGCCGGCGTTCAAGAGGAGTGAGCGTGCTGCTGATGCTGGCACGTTCGCTCATTTGCCAATCGTGGAAGTCGTCTCGATCGGTTTTCATGTAGACCATTCTGATTACATTCCGATACAGGCGCCTGGGGGCGCCGGCGTCACGACTTCGGATTTCGTGAAATTGTTAACGAAAGTCGTCTATCTAAGTCTTCATCCTCACCAGACGGTGGCGCTGGTCAGGCGGACCTTCAGGCGTTTGCGAATGCGGTGGCGGCGATTACCGGGAAGCCGGTGCGAGAGTTGCCTTTCAAGCTGGCTTGATGAGCGGGCGCTGAAGATTCCGGGCGATGGATCGGAACGAGGAAGCGCTCAATAGCGTGCGCCAGATGAAATAGCGCTGGCATACTGCGCAAGTCGCGTCGAAAAAGGGCGCGATCGGGTTTGGAAGCCCGCAAATGAAGTTATCACGGCGGAAGCCGCAGTTGCCTTATGGCCTGCGGCTTCTCGCCGCTCGTGCCCCAGTTTTTGGCGGCTCGGGCGGGAGGGCGCAAGCCCTGCCGGTTTTTTCGTGAGAACTTCCCCGGTCTTCCAACCCGTTCGAGCCGCCGCCTTCGTTTGACTTCGGAGGCGGCGGGTGAGGCAAGTCTGCATTCACTAGGGAGGCCGAAAAATGGCTACGTCTGCTCGCGCGCTCGCGCATTCCTCGAAAATTTCCAAGTCGGTCAAGGCCACAACGGTCGCTGCAAAGCGGCCTCGCGTGCCAGTCGTCGACCCAGAGATTCCAGAGACTCCAGAGACTCCAGAGACAGCAGAGTCTCCAGAATCGAAAAAGATTGACGTCTCGGATATCGAAGAGGCGTTCTGCGATTTGACTGATTCGTTTCGCGCCTACGAGTGCCTGCAGAGCTTCCTGTCGCCTCGCTACCCCCTGGGGGACCACGAAGAATTTCACATCGAGCCGAACGAACTGCGGGGCTTGGTGACTGTGCTCAATGCTGATATGGAGCGTCACCTGCGGACGTTGAGGGGTGCGATCGATGAGGTGCGGGTGAAGAGTGGGGGGACGGTGCCGGATCGGGGGTGAGGTGGGCGGAGCCGCGGGGAGGGCGACTCCGATACGTCTGCTGCAGACTGGGTGGAGTCGTTCAGTTCTGGCGCATCGATGACAGCTGCCGCCGCTACCTGTCATTGACCCATCCGCTGGCTACGCGTCCGCAGTGCCTCTGCGGATTCAACCGGTCGATGCAACGATTTGGCTGAACATCTCAGCGGGCGTGTGAAAGTCGAGGGTCTTCCTTGGTCGCTCGTTCAATTGTCTTGCAACGGCATTCAGCTTGGCCTGTGAATGGCTCGAGAGATCGATCCCTTTAGGGAAGTACTGCCTGAGCAAGCCGTTCGTGTTCTCGTTGGTTCCGCGCTGCCAGGGATTGTGCGGGTCACAGAAGTAGACTTGGACGTCGGTCGCCAGGGTGAAGCGCTTGTGAGCCGCCATCTCCTTGCCTCGATCCCAGGTCAGCGACTTGTACAGCTCCTGCGGCAGCTTGCGAGCGTTCTTGATCAGCGCATTGACGACGGTCTCGGTGTCCGTGCCCCCAAGTTTCACCAGCATCACGTAGCGGGTTTGACGCTCGACCAGGGTGGCAATCTGACTGCTCGTGCCCCCGAACAGCAGGTCGCCTTCCCAATGACCAGGCACTGCCCGATCTTCCACCGTGGCCGGGCGCTCGCTGATCGATACGGTGTCAAGGATTCTTCCGTGGTCATCGGTCTTCTGCGTGTGGTGGCGCGAACGGCGCATCACCCGCGTGCGTCGCAGATGCTGCAGCAGTTCCTTCTTCAAGGCCCCACGGGCTTGGATAAAGAGGCTGCGATAGATGGTCTCGTGTGACACCTGGAAGTCCTCGTCGCCAGGATAACTATGCTTGAGCCACCCTGCGATCTGCTCGGGCGCCCACAGCGACTGGAGCTTGGCAGCCACGATGCGCGCCAAGGCTCTGTTCCTTGTCAGTTTGCATCTCTTGGGACGGTGCCCGCGGTCCCACGCCGCCTGGTCGGCCTGAGCAGCCCGGTAGCCCTCTCGACCACCGTTGCGCTTGATCTCCCGGCTGACAGTCGATGGCGCTCGCCCGAGGATGCTGGCGATCGCTCGAACTGAGAAGCCGGCCACTACAGCACGTGAGATCTCCTCGCGCTCGGCCAAGGTCAGTGCCAAGGAGGACCGGCACCGCTCTGGCGGCGGTATTCCGCCTGTTCGGGACAGAATCCCTTCGACCGACGAATGCGATCGATCGAACAACTGGGCTATCTGTTGAAGGCTGTCGCCTGCTTTCCAGCGCTCCCACATCAGGGCCTTCTGGCTGTCCGTGTAGTAGGTCCGCGTTCGATACTTCATCTACAACACTCCTTCTGCCTACGCAGTTTCTAGTGTGTTGCATCGACCGGTTGAATCCGCACTCCGAAACTGGCCGTTCAACGGCGCCTGAAGCCGAAGTACAGCGAGCTTCCCGTCACATTCAAGGAGCCTCCTGTGACCCAGCTATGATCAATGTCTGAGTAATCTTGGCGCGTTGCAGGCCAGTCGCAGCAACTATGTCATGTTTTCCTAGTATGGGCAGATAAAAGTCGTTGATTTGTCAAGCGGGTCATCTCAGGATTTTTACTTCAGAAACACAGCAAAGCCCGCAGTTTCGGGCATGCAGTACGTGCTTCAATTCTGGAAAGTAAGCGCCCAGCTCTGCTGGGCGTTTTGCTGCGGTAGTCAAAATTGATCATGGTGTTTGATCTGCGACGCTGCCGCATTTATCGAGTTAGCCGGCGTACAAACTCGAGCACCGAAGTCGAAGCGGTATCGGCAGTCGCTGAAATGAGTCTGTGAGCAATCAAGGAAGGTAGCAATGGACCCAAAGGAAAAGAAGGAACTCAGCGAGGCAGACATCAAAGCCAAGTTCATTACGCCAGCCATCGTTCAGGTTGGCTGGGATGAGATGACCCAAGTTCGCCGTGAAGTCACGCTCACCCCCGGGCCGGTCGTAGTCCGCGGCAATCTCTCGTCACGCAACAAGAAGAAGAAGAAGTTTGCTGACTACGTGCTTCAAAAAGAGAAGGGCGTTCCGATCGCCGTAATCGAAGCCAAAGACAACACGCATACCATCAGTGATGGCATGCAACAGGCGCTGGGCTATGCAGATCTGCTCGATGTGCCCTGCGCCTTCAGTTCCAACGGCGACGGTTTTGGCAGCCACAACAAGACAGCGGCGGTGGGAGAAGTCATTGAAACCGAGTTCGGTATGGATGCTTTCCCGACCCCCGATGAACTCTGGCGCCGCTATAAGGCTTTCCGGGGGATCGAGGATGCTCAGGAGTCGCTGGTTACAGAACCCTACTACGACGACGGCAGCAACAAGGAGCCGCGCTATTACCAGGCCGAAGCGATCAACCGTGTCGTCGAACGGGTAGCCCAGGGCGAAAAGCGGTTGCTGTTGGTCATGGCCACAGGTACCGGCAAGACTTACACAACCTTCCAGATCATCTACCGCCTGTGGAAGGCCAAGAAGGTCAAGCGCGTCCTTTTCCTGGTTGATCGCAACATCCTCGCTGACCAAACCTTGGTCAATGACTTCAAGCCCTTTGGCTCAGTCATGACCAAGATCCGCAACCGGAAGATCGATCCGTCCTACGAGGTCTACCTCGGCTTGTATCAATCACTTACTGGCCCCGATGAGGAAGACAAGATCTTCAAGTCCGTAAAGCGGGACTTCTTCGATCTGATCGTGATCGATGAGTGCCACCGGGGCAGCGCCAACGACGACTCGGCTTGGAAAGAAATTCTCGAGTACTTTGACAGCGCCATCCAGCTTGGCCTCACGGCCACACCCAAGGAAACTAAGTACGCCTCCAACATCACCTACTTTGGCGAGCCGGTTTACACCTACTCGCTGAAGCAAGGGATCCAAGACGGTTTCTTGGCGCCCTACAAGGTGGTGCGCATCGACATCGATAAAGACCTCCAGGGCTGGACACCGCCCGCCGGCATGAAGGACGACCTTGGTAACGCGATCGAGCAGCGTCAATACAACCAACTCGACATGGATCGCGTGCTGGTGCTCAACCAACGCACCAAGCTCGTCGCCAAGCGTGTGATGAAGCTGCTCAACGCCACAGACCCCTTCCAGAAGACCATCATCTTTTGCGAGGACATCGATCACGCTGAGCGCATGCGCAAGGCCATCACCAATGCTGCTGGCACGCTGGCCACAGAGAACAGCCGATATGTGATGCGTATCACCGGGGACAGCATCGAAGGCAAGGCCGAGCTGGACAACTTCATCGACCCAGAGAGCAAGTACCCCGTCATCGCCACTACGTCAGAACTTTTGACCACGGGCGTGGACGCGAAGACCTGCAAGCTCATCGTGCTGGACAAGACCATCAACTCGATGACCACGTTCAAGCAGATCGTGGGGCGTGGCACGCGCATCGATGAGGCGCAGAACAAGTACTTCTTCACCATCATGGATTTTAAGAAGGCCACCGAGCTCTTCAAGGATCCGGAGTTTGATGGCGAGCCTGTAGTCATCTACGAGCCCGGGAATGACGACGACCCCGTACCGCCCGATCCTGAGCCCGGGGACGACGACCAACCGGACGATGACGATGAAGAGCAAACCGTCAAGAAGTTCGTCGTCAGTGGCTTGGAAGTTCGGATCCTCGCGGAGCGGGTCGAGTACCTCGGGGAAGACGGCCAGATGGTTGCCGAAAGCTATAGCGACTACAGCCGCAAGAACATACGCAAGGAATTCGCGTCACTCGACGACTTTCTGAAGAAGTGGAACAGCGCTAAAAAGAAGGCCGCCATCATCGACGCCCTGGCCGAGTACGGCATCGAGCTGCCCAATCTTGCCAAGGAAGTTGGCAAGGACTACGGCGACTTCGACCTGATCTGCCACATCGCCTTTGACCAACCGCCGCGCACCCGCAGCGAGCGCGCCAACAACGTCAAGAAGCGCAACTACTTCACCAAATACGGCGACAAGGCCCGCGCCGTGCTGGAAGCCCTGCTGGACAAGTACGCCAACGAAGGCATCACCAGCATCGAAAACAACAACGTCTTGAAGCTCGACCCCTTCAAGCAGCTCGGAACCCCCGTGGAAATCATCAACGGCGCCTTCGGTGGCAAGGCCAAGTACGAAGAAGCCCTTCAAGAACTCGAAGCCGAGCTCTTCAAACAAGCAAGTTAAGCAAGTGAATCTGGAATCTCAATGAGCAACGTCAGCGGAGTCATCAAGTCCATTCAAGACATCATGCGCAAGGACGTCGGCGTCGATGGCGACGCCCAGCGCATCAGTCAATTGGTGTGGATGTTCTTTCTCAAGATTTACGACGACCGCGAAGCCGAGATCGAGCTGCTGGAAGACAACTACAAGTCGCCGCTCCCTGAGCACCTGCGCTGGCGCAACTGGGCGTCCGACCCCGAGGGCATGACGGGGGACGACCTCAGCGACTTCATCAACCTGCAGCTCTTCCCTACGCTCAAGAACAAGCTCACCGTCAGCGGCCCGACGGGCGAGCGCGCCAAGGTCATCCGCAACGTCTTCGAGGACGCCTATAACTACATGAAGTCGGGCACCCTCATGCGGCAGGTCATCAACAAGATCTGCGAGATCAACTTCAACAACACGCAAGACCGCCATACCTTCGGCAGCATCTACGAGCAAATCCTCAAAGACCTGCAAAGCGCCGGCAACGCTGGCGAGTTCTACACGCCCCGCGCCGTCACCAAGTTCATCGTCGACCGTGTTGACCCCAAGCTCGACGAAAGCGTGCTCGACCCTGCCTGCGGCACCGGCGGCTTTTTGGCCTGCACCATCGACCACAAAAAGCAGTATGTGAAGAACGCGGCCGACGAGGCCGTGCTCGTCGCCAGCATCCACGGCGTGGAAAAAAAGGCCCTGCCCCACATGCTGTGCACCACCAACATGATCCTGCACGGCATCGACACGCCCACGCAGATCGAGCACGACAACATGCTCAGCCGCCGCGCCTACAAAGACTACGGCGAGGCAGACCGCGTGCACGTCATCATCACCAATCCACCCTTCGGCGGCATGGAAGAAGATGGCGTGGAGAACCAGTTCCCTGCCACCCTGCGCACCCGCGAGACGGCCGACCTCTTCATGGCCCTGGTCGTCAAGCTGCTCAAGAGCGACGGCCGTGCTGCCGTGGTGCTGCCCGATGGCTTCCTGTTCGGCGAGGGCATGAAAACCCGCCTCAAGCAGATGCTGCTAGAGCAGTGCCGTCTGCACACCATCGTGCGGCTGCCCAATGGCGTGTTCAATCCGTACACCGGCATCAAGACCAACATCCTCTTCTTCACCAAGAGGCCTGAAGGTCAATGGCCTGCCACGCAAGACGTGTGGTTCTACGAGCACCCCTACCCTGAAGGCGTTACCAGCTACAACAAGACCCGCCCCATGCAGGTCGAAGAGTTCGCCTCTGAGTGCGCCTGGTGGGGCAGCGAGGTCGATGGCTTTGCTGCCCGCGTGGAGACCCCGCAGGCCTGGAAAGTCAGCATCGCGGACATTACCGCGCGCAACTACAACCTCGACATCAAGAACCCGCACGTGGGCGAGCAGGTCAGCCACGACCCGGAAGAGTTGTTGGCGAAGTACCAGGGCCAAAAAAAGGACATCCAGAGCTTGCGCGACCAGCTCAAGGCCATTCTTGCCGCGGCACTCACCGGAGCGCGCTGAGCATGGCCGGAGAGCAACTCATTACCGACCACGTCGACCTGTGGACCGCAGCGATCAAGCGCAAGTCCACCGCAGGCCGAGGCTCGTCCAGCAAGATCGAGCTGTATGGCATCAAGAAGCTGCGCGAGCTGATCCTGGAGCTGGCCGTGCGTGGCCTGCTGGTCCCACAAGACCCGAACGACGAACCCGCGAGCGAACTGCTCAAGAATATCGTCGCCGAGAAGGCGAGACTGGTGAAGGAAGGCAAGATCAAGAAGGACAAGCCGCTGCCGCTGATTACCGAGGAAGAAAAGCCGTTTGACTTGCCGAGCGGTTGGGAATGGAGCCGACTACAAGATGTCAGTGAATATATTCAGCGCGGCAAAGGACCCGTCTACGCCGACTCTGGGCGAGTAAAAGTTGTTTCCCAGAAATGCGTCCAGTGGTCAGGCTTCGATATCTCAGCGTCTCGATTTGTAGACGATGAAAGTCTGAGTGGGTATAAGCAGGAACGATTTCTTAAAAATCAAGATTTGCTTTGGAACTCCACGGGAACAGGAACAGTTGGGCGAATTAACGCCGTAGAACGTGTTCCCGAGCAAGCGCTTGTCGCAGATTCTCATGTCACGGTAGTTAGAGTACTGGGCGTGCATGCGAAATATTGTCGTACCTATATTTCCTCGCCGGGCGTACAGATCAGAATCGAACCAGCGCACGAAGCTTCATTAGTTTCTGGAAGCACTCAGCAGGTCGAACTAAACACCAGCGCGGTGGTGCTACTTCCCGTGCCTGTGCCGCCGTTAGATGAACAACACCGCATCGTCGCCAAGGCGGATGAGCTGATGGCGCTGTGCGACCAGCTTGAAGAGCAGACCAACTCCAGCCGTAGCGCCCATCAAACCTTGGTAGAGGCCTTCCTGAACGCGCTGACCAGTGCCGCCGATCATGCGCAATTCACAAGCGCTTGGCAGGGCATCGCCGAGCACTTCGACACCCTGTTCACCACCGAAGAAAGCATCAACCAGCTCAAGCAGACCATCCTGCAACTAGCCGTGATGGGTATGCTCGTCCCGCAAGATCCAAACGACGAGCCCGCCAGCGAATTACTCAAGAAGATCGCTGCTGAGAAGGCCAAGCTGATGAAGGAAGGCGTGATCAAAAATCATCTTCCCGTTGAGCCAATGGGGAAGTCGCAGGCGTTGCCAGCTACCTGGGTAGAGATTGTCGTTCAGGATTTCGCTGATATTCGTCTTGGCAGTACGCCAAGCAGGACAGAGTCAAAATTCTGGAATGGAGATATACCTTGGGTGAGCTCAGGGGAGGTTGCTAATTGCATAATCAGGGATACTTCCGAAAAAATAACGCAAGAGGGTTTAAAAAAATCGAGCGCATCAATGATTCCAGCGCGAAGTCTACTTATGGCCATCATCGGCCAAGGAAAAACACGAGGCCAAACAGCTCTTCTTGAAATAAATGCCTGTACAAATCAGAATGTTGCTGCATTTGTATTCAATGAACAATTTATTTTCCCTGAATATGTTTGGATATGGGCTAAAAGCAAGTATGAATCTCATAGAGATGATGGTCATGGAGGGGCGCAACCGGCGCTGAATGGGAAAAAAGTTAGAAGTTTCAGATTCCCTTTGGCTCCCATAGAAGAGCAACACCGCATCGTCGCCAAAGTCGACGAGCTGATAGCACTGTGCGACTGGCTCAAGTTCCGCCTGAATGACGCGCAAACTAACCAGCTGCATCTTGCCGATACCTTGGCCGAGAAGGCGCTTGCGAGGCCATGATGAACGGACAGGTCGAAACCTGGTGCCAAGCTGATGGGCACGCGGATTACGGGCTGTTCGAGGACTTCAATGCCTGGATCGACGAGGGCGACATAGATCTGGAGTTGCCACTGCTGCGCGGGCTCAACCAAGTCGGCCTCTCCAATCCCAGCAAGGCGTTTTTCGCGGGTGACCGCGAGGCGTACGAGCAGGCCCTGAAGGCCTATCGCGCAGAGCGTCGCCGGGCAGTGCTGAGCCGCGATCCATTCGTGGAGACCTACGGCGAAGCCGACGGTCTGCACTGGTTTGAGCGCAACGAACAGCGCTTCGACCAGCTGGTGGAATGCCTCGCAGCGCAGGAGGTGGTGCCTTTCATCGGCGCGGGCATATCTGCTGGTGGTGGTTTTCCGACCTGGGCCAATCATCTACGCCAACAGGGGCGCACGGCGGGCATTGCGCCAGAACAGGTCGAGGCATGGCTGGCTCAAGGCCAACACGAAGAGATCATTGCGCACATTGAGCAGCAACATGGGCGCGATGTCTTCGCCCAAGAAATCCGCGATGTGTTCGGCAAGCGCGGCAGCATTCAAGACATCACCCTGCTCATCTCGGAGTTGTTCAGCGACACGCTGATCACCACTAATTACGACCGCCTGCTGGAGCAGGTGTACGACACCGATGGCGCCGGCCGCGTGCAGGTGATCAACGGCACGACTGCCATGGAGCTACCCGATCCTTCGAAGGTCACGATCATCAAGATCCACGGGGACTTCAAGGCGCCTGCGCAATGCATCCTTGGCAAAACACAGTACGACGCGGCCTATGGCGAAGACGGCCTGGATCTGCACCGGCCCGTACCCAAGATCTTGGCGCGCTACTACTGCAACAACGGCCTGTTCTTCATCGGTTGCAGCTTGCACAACGATCGAACCGTACAAGTATTTCAAGCCACCAAGGAAAGTGCTGGCGACGTGCTGTTCCCTCAGCATTTTTCCATCGAACAGGCGCCCAAGCAGTTGGAGACGCTGGTTGCCCGAAACAGCGAACTCTTGCGCTTAGGCATCACTGCGATTTGGTATCCCAAAGGACAGTACGAGGCCGTCAACAACATCCTTCGCCATGCTAAGAGCGAGTTGAGCTTCAGGAAGTCCCAAGCTGCGCGCGCGAAGAGCTTCTTGTCCGAGTCCGCTCGACATTCGCCCCCTATGGCTGACCCTGCCGGCGCAGATTGACCTAGCGAACCTGCAAGGGCGACATCAAACTTCCGCCTCTAGCCGGACAAGCCCCCGAGTTGCAAGGCGATGTTTCTGACCTGGAAAAACCGCTGCAAAACCGCATTGAGGCGAATCTGAAGGTGCTTGGCCGCAAGTAGAGGCTCTCAACTTACTTCTTCCAACCGTGTAGTGGCCGAAACCGTCGCGATTTCAGACCGGATCCATGGGGCCATGTAAACACGAACATCGCTTCGTGCGACGTAATTACTTCATCGAGCGACTCGATTCCGAAATATCGGTCGTTCCGTTCAATGAGCGCGTAGACGTCTCTGATCTCTCTAGCCACGATCGAAATCATCTGCTTGGCGTCGGGCTGCTTTGTTGAGCTTGGAAGCGAAACGCGCGCATTGACATCGACATGCTTGCCTTGCTTTGGGAGGCCAACGTAAATAGCTGCCTGCTTCCGGCGCTCCAAATTTCCATCAGCAGCAGCTCGGAGCAGCTTTGGGGAAAATTCGAAGTATTCACTGCCCATGAAAGCGGACTGTTTTTCCGAGTGCAAGTAGAGCAGCTTCAACCATGGCTGCTCCTCCGCTGCCGCGGGGAGACTCTCGTTGGTAAGTGCGGTGTAGTAAACATGATCAACCCACTTTGCTTTCGCATACTCTTCCATAGAGAGTACCGCAAGTTGAAAGGCTGTTGGATACGATCCAATTTCAAATAGGGAGATTGAGTCCCTCAAGAGCCTCAAGGAATTGCGTAGCGACTCCAAGGCGAGTTGCTTGTATTTGCGTGCTGAAAGTGTTGCTCTCATCTGCTCGTCAACGTCCAAGGAGGGTCAAAGCGAAGCTCGCGCCTGAGTGGCCGGTGCTGAAGTCCAGCGTTTTTGGGCAATTGCTGCCGCAGCATTGCGGCTGTTTCGAGATTGGTCACTTCGGCTGTCGTATGCTTCACGGGTCAATTGTGGCGCGCACCAGCTAGTGAACCGAGCCTGAGGCAGCATCTGCAGCGCCTTCCTTCGAGCCCATCGAAGTTGATCAATAGGGGGGAGGCCCTCAGCCGCAACGACATTCCTTCTCTGTACCTACTAGAGTCGTTCTTTCTCCTTTAAGAGAAATCGATTGTGCCGGCTTTCGAGGTTAGAAGAAGCCGGCTGCTGAGTGCTTAAATCGGGAAGATTAATTGATTTGCCATGAAATTGACGGTAGTCAGTGCTCATTGCCTCCCTCGAGAGGTGAATTTGCCCTCGGCTATCGACGGAAAGATGATGGAGGTCATACAAGGTGTGTACATCCGAGCGAAGCAGCAATCCGTTGCTCGTGCGGTAGTCAGTACCCTCCGCGTGAGGAATGATGTGTGCGGCCTCCAACACTGGCTCCAAGATACAGCCCGTGACGGCGCATCGTCGACGATACGCTGCGAGCAGCGACGATCTGAATGCTGACTGGCCCTGCCGGAGGCGAATTTGACCCTCTCGCCACCTGTCGTCTTCGCCCACGGTCTCGGGTGGTTGCATCCCGTCCGTCGCAACTGCAGCCAACCTGGCCCCACGCTCGCCGCGGACGATCAACGCGTCACCGTCGTTGATTCGGTGAACGAACCACTCTGCCGGGTCAAGGCTTCGTTCGCTCACGGCAGCGGACGCGTCACCCAGTTCCTGATCTGCGCGCATGTCACCTGCATTGAGAATAATTCGAACTGCTCTGTCTGCATGAAACGACGAGTTCAATGCCTCTTCAAACGCCTCGGATCGTCGAATCTGCTGTAGCAACCGACCCCGCTGCTCTTGCGTTGCTCCCGCGCGATGAAGTCGGTCACGAAGCTGCTTCGTGTGTTCACCGTAGTCTGAGTTGTAGACCACACGGCCGTTGCGCTCTTCCAGGAGCTCGTGCCAAATGCATAGGACATAGCCTTCAGTAGCGTTACCGAACGACCAGTCGTAGCAGAAGCGTGGGTTGGCACGCGGATTCTTCACTTCGCGACCGTCGGCGGTGAATTCCCAATCTGTCACGTCGACGCCGGCATGCTTGACGAGATCCATCACATACTCGCGAGTTTTGGGTCGTAGGACACTGAGCGCCGAGGCCGCCACTCGCGGAACGCGATGGAAATCGACCATGCCAGAAGCGAGCTTCACCGACGCTTTCCAGCCCGCAGCTTGCCATGCGTGTGCCCAAGAATGAGTGTCCTCAACGCTGGAGTTGGCCCACCATGCTGCGTACTTTCTTGCGGACTCAGGTAGTCGATCCCTTAAGGTTTTCTCGACGTCCCCAAAACTCAATCGCAGGGCATACGACGATGTTGCGTTTAGTAGCTCGATGAGTGGGTCGTATTTGGCCATGAGGTTGAATGCTGCGGCGTGGAAGGTAGATCGCTTGCGGGATTGCGAGATCTATTCCGGGGATGATGACCTGAATTTCTTAGTGGCATCCGCTGGACGGAGTACTAGCTGCCAACAAATTCACATGTTTGGTCGCATCTTTGACGCAGTCACGAGGTCTATGACTGCTTCCGCTGCAATTCGGACCCAGCTCTTCGAGGTCGCCTCTTGCAGTCGACGCCGGGACATATTGCACAGTTCCCGCCTCGTTGATAGAGCATGAAAACCCAGAGGAGAACAGTAGGGCCATGATCCCAGGCTGACCATCTCGAGCACCCCTCCATGGCCGTCCTCCTCCCCGCCCTCAGCACCTGCGTCGCCCGCATGACCTCCGGCGAGCGCCGTCTCGCCGAGCGCCTGCAGCAGAAGCTCGACAACGATTACCTGCTGTGGTTCGACGTGCCCATCGGCCCCAAGCAGTGCCATCCCGACTTCGTCGTGCTGCACCCGCGCCGTGGCCTGCTGATCCTGGAGACCAAGGACTGGCGCCTCGACACCATCCAGAAGGCGAGCCGGGGCGACTGGCTGATCGCGCCCGACGGTGTGCCCAAGAGCGTGCCCAACCCCATCGAGCAGGCCCGCCACCAGACGCTGCAGGTGGTCGATGCCCTCAAGCGCGATGCGCAGCTGATCGTTCACGAGGGCAAGTGGCAAGGCATGCTCACCTTCCCGTGGAGCTACGGCGTCGTCTTCACGCGCATCACGCGCAAGCAGTTCGATGCGGCGGGCCTCGGCAACGCGATCGAGCCGCACCGCGTGATCTGCTCCGACGAGATGCTGGAGGAGTGCGAGCCCGAGCCCTTCCAGCGCCGGCTGTGGGAGATGTTCCCGCGGCTCATGCGCGGCACGCTCTCGTTGCCCCAGATCGACCGCGTGCGCTGGAACCTGTTTCCCGAGGTGCGCGTGGCCGAGCAGGGCACGCTCTTCGCTGCGTCTCCCTTCGACGATGCGGATGAAGCCGCCACCATCCCCGACTTCCTGCGCGTGATGGACCTGCAGCAGGAGCAGCTGGCGCGCAGCCTCGGAGACGGCCACCGCGTGATCCACGGCGTGGCCGGCTCCGGCAAGACCATGATCCTCGGCTACCGCGCCGAGTACCTGGCCAAGGCCGTTGGCGCCAACGCCGACGCGGCCAAGCCGGTGCTCGTGCTTTGCTACAACGAGCCGCTGGCGGTCAAGCTGCAGGCCGTGATGCGGGCCAAGCAGCTGGACGGGCGCGTGCATGTGCGGCACTTCCACAAGTGGTGCCGCGACCAGCTGGTGGCCTTCGGCCAGCCCCTGCCGCCCAATGGCTTGCCCGTGGGGGCGTTCATGGAGCAGATGGTGCAGAACGTCATCGACGGCGTCGACCGCCGCATGATCCCCTCGGGCCAGTACCTGGCGGTGCTGGTCGACGAGGGCCACGACTTCGCGCCGGAATGGCTCAAGCTGGTCACGCAGATGGTCGACCCCCACACCAACAGCCTGCTGCTGCTGTATGACGATGCCCAGAGCATCTACGACAAGCGGCGCGGCGGTAAGCCCTTCAGCTTCAAGAGCGTGGGCGTGCAGGCGCAGGGCCGCACCACCATCTTGAAGATCAACTACCGCAACACCCGCCAGATCCTGCAGGCCGCCAGCGCGATGGCGACCGAGCTGCTGCGCCCGCAGGAGAACGGCGACGACGGCATCCCACTGCTTCACCCCGTGAGTTGCGGCCGCGACGGCGCCGAGCCGATCGTCATCGACCTGCCGACCCCGCGCGAGCAGGCCGAGCGCATCGCCGAGCTGATGGCCAGCGCCCACAACGAAGGCCATGCCTGGGGCGACATGGCGGTGCTGTGCCGCAGCTGGGCGCTGATGGACGAATGCGCCAAGGCCTTGACCCGCCGCCGCCTGCCGCACAAGGTGCGCAAGGGCGCGCACGACTTCGACCCGCTGGCCGACACCATCAAGGTGATGACCCTGCACGCGAGCAAGGGGCTGGAGTTTCCAGTGGTGGCGGTGATGGGGGCGCGGCAGGCTGTGGCGGGGGACCCGACCGGCGCGAAGGCGGAGGAGAGCGATCCGCTGGAGGAGATGCGGTTGTTCTACGTGGGGGCGACGCGGGCGACTTCGCGGTTGATCGTGGCGAATGCGGTGAGGCAGTGACTCCGAATTCAAGCAGGAGGCGGTGCGCACGCGACCCGGCCCCCCCGTTGCACTCAGCATTGCAGTACTGGTGCAGGGAGCTTCGATGCACCGAGGCGAAGCTGCGGGATGCCCTCGCCAAGGTCGGCAATCACGTGGCCGCGGTGCGCGAACATCTCGCGTCGCGCGAGTGATTTGGCCGATGGAACCGGCCGGGCTGGCACGCAGACCCTTCATGCGTTGAGGCAGACGAAACCGATTGGCGATGCGCAATCATTGAATCACCTCGTCTGCGCGACGGAGCAGCGATTGCGGGATCTTCAGCCCGATTGCCTTCGCGGTCTTCGTGTTGATGATCAGCTTGAACGTTGTCGGCTGCTGCACCGGCAACGCGCCAGGATTCTCGCCTTTGAGGATCTTGTCGACGTAATCCGTGGCGAGATCGAGAAGGCGCCGCAGATCGGGGCCGTAAGTCATCAGTCCACCGGCGACAACGAATGCCTTGTGCAAATAGATGGATGGCAACGCATGCAAGCGCGCCAGCTCGGCAAGCCGTTCGGAATCACGCGTAAACATCACATCTCCGAAGATGACGAGTCCATCGGCGTGCTGTTGGGTCATCGCTGCAAACGCTGCACCGTACTGATCGGGCCTATCGGCTTCCAGCACCTGCAGCTGCATGCCCTGCGGCCGTACCGCCTGGATGATGCGCAAATATTCGGCGTGCTCTGGCCTGGCGGGATTGGTCAGGATCGCGACCCGGGCAAGCCCAGGGACGGCATCGCGGAGCAACTCCAGCGTTTTCGGAGTCAAGTCGCGTGCGATTGCAGTCACCCCGGTGACATTGCCGCCGGGCCGCCCCAGGCTGGTCACGAACCCGCCCTTGACGGGGTCCTCGCCACTGAATGCCATGACGATCGGGATCGTCGTTGTCGCGCCGTGAGCAGCCCGAATGGCCACTGCAGAGCCCGCAACAATGAGATCGACTTTGAGGCCCACAAGCTCCGCGGCCAACGCCGGCAGCCGATCCGCGTTTCCATCGGCGAACTTGTCCTCGATGACAGTGTTTCGCCCGACAACGTAGCCGCGCCGACCGAGTCCCTCTGCCATCACCTTGCCAAGCGTGGTGCCCTCGAACGAGGTAAGGCTGAGAACGCCGATCCTGTAGATCCTGCCTGCCTGCTGAGCCCCTACGGGAGGCGTCAGCGTGATCGACCCGACGCCAAGAACGAGGCCAAGCGCAAGCACCGTTTTCCGCCGCACGTTACCTCCTCGGGGGTCAGCCCATGAAAGCAGCAATGCTACGCCGCTCGTGCGGCCAAGGCCTTAGGCAACGCCGACGCCGCCAAGCCGGCCCCTTGCTCGCGTGCAGGGTCATTACCTTGATAGTGTCGGCCAGCGGGTCTTCTCATGCCACGCATCGGTTGCGAAACTGCAACGCAGAAGTGCCAACCAGCGGCCAAATCGCTAAACTTTGCGCCGGTGCCCACCGTACTTGCACACGAGTAGAACAAGGCTCTCCCACTTCTCAGTCATCAGCAATTTCCTTTTGGCGCTGCCGCGTCGAGGCTTTAAACGTGTGCGTTCGCTTCGTCGCGGTGTTGCCACCACGAAAGGATTGCCATGACTATCAAGAAGCTTGCATTTGAGGCGCAACGCGCCATCCAGGCGGCGTCGGGTTCCTCGTTCTCGCTCGGACACGTCTACCAGGTTCTGGCCGCGACGCTGGGTTTTGACTCGGACGCCTCGCTGCGTGCCAACCATGTCTTCGACGAAGACCCCCACTATCGAACTCGCTCGCACAAGCGAACCTTCGGCGACGGCAACGCACGAGCCCTTGGGCTCGGGCACACGCAGGAAGTGGCGCTTCTTGCGGCCACCACGATCAGGCGCGCGGTCGAAGAAAGAGGAATTCGCGTGCGCGAACTCGACGACGTGGTGGTGTCGGCGCGGGAAGGCTACGGCTTCGTCAACGACCTCTACTCGGATGACGAGCATGAGGATTTCGACGACGACGACACTTCGGGCCGGGAAGCGTACTCGGTCGTGCTGCTGGAAAGCCTCGACCGTGCGGCTGCAGCAGGCGAGCACCGCGCGCATTATGCGTTGGCGCGGATCGCGGCCTCGCGCGTCGATGACTTCGACGAATTCGAGGCGGAGGGAAGTGCCCATTGGTACCGCGTTCAGCAAGAGGGGACGGAGCTTCACGGCGTGGAGAAGGAATGGGCCGACGCCTACGCGGCTGCCTTGCGCCGAAGCGAATCGCCTCAGCGCCCTGAGCGAGTGGCCCAGCAGCATCTCGAACGAGCCGCCGAACTCGGCAATCCTGACGCGCTGATGGATCTGGCAGAACAGAGAGAGGACGCGACCTGCTTCCATCGGGCCGCCGAAGCGGGCGGCGATTCCAGCCGCCTCGTCGATCTCGCCTATCGCTTCGATCAGCCGAATGTCGAGTACTGGCTGACTCGCGCTGCCGAATCAGGCGACGGCTGGGCGATGCGCACGCTGATCGAGCAGTTCGACGACCGCGATCTGCGGGCATGCTGGAAATGGGTCTACTTCGCCCGTTTGCTGGGCACTGATCTGACCAAGGACAACCTGAAGGCCTATCACGATGGCGGCCTTTATGGCGGCCAGCTCTACGACGACGACCAAGGAGGGCCTCTGTACGTCGACGGCATCGAGGGCGTCCGCCTCGAACCTCTTGATCCGCTCGAGGATGCGAAGGCACACGAGGATGCGGCTGAGCTTTTCAGTCGTCTCGGTTGAAAGTTGCCCATGCGTGCGGCAATGAACAAGACCTATCTGCTGATCGATCTGCAGAACCAGAAGCCGTCGCCGGAGTGCGTGGCGTCGTGGATGGGCACCAACGGCGAAGCCTGGATCTTCTTCGGCGAGCATGAAATCAACATGCTTCCGCAGTACCAGGAGTTGGGCGTGCAGGTATCCATCGTCGACATCTCCAGGCCCGGCAAGAATTCGCTCGATTTCCACCTCGTGCTGTATCTCGGCTACCTGGTTGGCAGGCGCGAGGGCAACGCACGATTCTTGATCGTCGCCGGCGACGGTGACTATGACCCCGCGGTTGCGCATGCCCGATCGAAAGGGGTGGCGGTCAAGCGTTTGGACAGCCTGGATGTCGTTCCCGTGGCCATCGCACCCGCACTGAAGTGCGGACCCAAGGGCGGGAAGCAGAGGTCAGTGGAAATCGTTTGCGACGGCATGCTGAAGGACATTCGCGGCTCCAGCAGACCGCGCAACCTGGCAGCGTTGAGGACACGCATCCAGTCGCGCATCGGCCAGCAGCCGGAGCCCGACAAGGTGGCTTGCGTGATTGCCGAGCTGGAGACCATGGACGTGATCGAGGTCGTCGATGGCACCCTGAGCTACGTCCAAGCCGCGGAGGAGTTCAAGGCCGGCTGAGAGCGCTTGGAAGAGCCCACGCCGCCGCGCCAGCGATCCAGCGAATCGGCGGGACGCATCCCACGCGACCCCGTCGGGTGATTCGGGCGGTGTGAGGTTCAGTTCCATGAGAAACGGGCTTGGCTCTGCATAGCATTTGCTCTACAGTTGAGCCATGAAAACCGCCCAGTTGCCGCCCGTGCGTGTGGAGCCTTCCGTGCGCGAAGAAATTGAAAGCGTCCTGCGACCGGGAGAAACGCTGTCGCAGTTTGTGGAGAACGCAGCAGTGCAAGCCGCACAGCGGCGCAGATCGCAGCAGGATTTTCTCGAGAGAGGCCGCGCTTCCTTGAAGCGCGCGAGCAAGAGCGGCGAGTATTACTCGGCGAAGGATGCGCTCGACGCCATGCAGGCACGCCTCGATGCGCGAGTCGCTGACCTCGCGCAGGACAAGCGCGGCACGGCCTCTCGCTCGTGACCTACACCGTCGCCCTCACGCATGAGGCCCTCGAGGACCTCATGCGTCTTGAGGACTTTCTCATTGAGGCAGCGCTGCAATACGGAGACTTCGATCTGCCGCGTCGCGCTGTCGCCGCGATTCGCGCGGAAATCAGAATCCTGGAGACCAATCCCTTCACCTGCCGCATCGCTGACGAAGACCGACTCGAGCGAGAACTGGTCATTCCATTTGGAGCGTCGGGGTATGTGGCCCTGTTTCGAATCGTCAGCGACAAGGAAATCGTGGTTGCCGCGATCCGCCACCAGCGTGAAGACGATTACCACTAGCTTTTGTCGGCGCGCCGCCGGAGCCGTTCAATCCGTTTGCTTCAACGCCCGCCGCAAGGCATCCCGCAGCTGCAGGTATTCAGCGTGGTCCTTGTCTTTCAGCAACGCGAGGTCGGACGCAATCCGCCCGAGTCGTTCCGCCGCGCCGTCGAGCTTCACTTTCTCGATTTCGTCCCACATGGTCATGAATTCCCCCAGCGCGCCGGTCTCGGGCGGCTTGGGGTGCGCCTCAAGGATCAGCTCGCGCAGAGCATCCGAAATGCGGCCGATCTGACGACCGTAACTGTGCTTTGCAACGATGTCGACCTCGGTCTCGGGCGCCGTGGAGTTGTTGCTGTTGATGTTCAGCGACCAGCCGGGCAATATGGGCTGGACCAAAGTGCCAGGCGATGGTGGCAGCCACTGGCGCCAGGAATCGAAGGCACTCCAGTTCGGGTTCGTGGACATCGACTTGCTCCTCTATGGAAATGGCCCCCAGGCGCGCCTGGGCGGGTTGTTGCCAGCGCCGAGTAGCCTAGGCCCGAGCGCCGATGCCCGAATCCCCAATTCTGTGGGCGCGATGCCGTTCAGTTGACCGCAGGCAGAACGGCGTCAGGCAGCCAGGCGCGCTGCCAGCTGCCGCGCGGTTCGCGCGCTGGCGCCCTTGCCGGTCATCGCCAGCGCCGGGGGGTTGGCCAGCATCCGCTCGAAGACTGCCCGCACTTCTTCCGCTCCGATGTCATCGATCATCGCAATCGCATCGGCCGTCGGCGTCACGGTCCCGCTGGCGAAGAGTTCTTCGACGGCCTGCTCCATCGTTGCGTAGGTCCCCTCCGCTGCGCGCACGCGGGACACGATCAGCTGATTCTTCGCCCGCTCCAGGTGCACCGGATCGATGGTGGTGGCCTGCGCACGCAGCAGGCCGCCCGTCGCCGTCACCAGCGCGTCCAGCTTGTCCGGGGTCGTGACCGCATGCACCACGAAAGTGGCCCAGACGTCCCCGCTGTCCATCGTGGAATCGGCCGTGTAGGCCAGGCCGAGCCGCTCCCGGACGGTGTCGACCAGGGGCGCCGACATCCCGCCTCCAAACAGGTTGGCCGCCAGCGTTGCCGCAAGGCGCCAGCGCTGCTGCGACATCTCCTCCTGCTGCGCGGGCGCCAGCGGGTAGGCGATGTTCAGGAACACCTGCGACACCTGCGTGAAGCGCCGGGCCATGGCTTGACCGACGTACTTCGCGGGCGCCGGCTGTCGCGACACGGGCAGGTCGGCCGACGCGGGCATCGCTGCAAAGAGTTCCCCGGCGAGCGCCACCCAGGCGTCGACGTCGAAGTTCCCGGCCGCCGCGACGACGGTCTTTTCCGCGACGTAGTGGGACTGCACGTGGCGGACCAGGTCTTGCCGGGTAAAGCCTTCGATGTTGCCGACGGTGCCGATCACCGGCATGCCCATCGGGTCGTCGCCCCAGATCGCGCGGTCGAGCAATTCGCTGGAGCAATCCAGCGGATCCTCCTCGTACTCGATGGCCTCCTGGCGGATCACTTCCAGCTCGCGCTGCAGTTCACTGTCGGGAAATGTGCTGTTCAAGACGATGTCGGCCGTCATGCGCAGCAGCTGCTGCGCGTGCCGGCCCAGGCCGGTCATGAAGTAGCCAGTGGTGTCCTTGCCAGTGAACGCGTTGACATCCGCTCCCAGCCGCTCCGCATCCATGTTGATGGCCTGAACGGAGCGGGTGGTGGTCCCCTTGAACGCCATGTGCTCCAGCACATGGCCGATGCCGTTGTTGGCCGGCGTCTCGTCCCGGCAGCCGACACGCAGGAACACGCCCACACTGGCGCTCTGCACATGGGGAATGTGAATGGCGAGCAGCCTCACCCCGTTTGGAAGCGTGTGGAGGGCCGTGGTGGTGCGCTCCGCCTGCAGTTGGACCATGGCTCAGCGGCCTTCCGGCTGTTGCAGCCTGACGCCGATGTCTGCCGATATGCGCTTGCCTTGAGTCATGGGTGCATTGTCGCTGCGCCCGCAGGTCCGGCTGCCCGTGCCTTGCGCTTGAAATCAGGAATCGGTCGACCGGGCGCCGAGAAACAGGCGTCCGATGTCCGGATTTTCGAGCAGTTCGGCGCCCGTGCCCGCCATGGCCACCGACCCCGAAACCAGCGCGTAGCCGATGTCGGCGAATTGCAGGCCCTTCTTCGCGTTCTGCTCGACGATGATGATGGCTTTGCCTTCGTTGCGTTGCAGGTCGGACAGGATTTCAAACACCATGTCGATGAAGCGCGGCTCCAGCCCGATCGAAGGCTCGTCCACCAACAAGATGCGCGGATTCATCACCAGCGCACGCGAGATTTCGAGCAGGCGCCGCTCTCCGCCCGATAGCACGCGCGCCGGCTGGCGGCGGCGATGGGCCAGGTTGGGGTACTTCGCAAACACGCGTTCGACGGCTTCCCTGGCCTGGTCGGGATGCGCCAGCAGAAAGCCTCCCATCAGGAGGTTTTCCTCCACCGACATGTCGGGGAACACCGAGTTGTCCTGAAGGACGTAGGCGATGCCGGAATGCTTGAGCTTCTGGTTCGGCGGCAAGCGCGTGATGTCCTCGCCGTTGGCGCGGATGCTGCCGCCGGTGATGCGCGTGAAGCCGTAGATGGAATGCAGCACCGTGGATTTACCGGCGCCGTTGGGGCCGATCATGCACAGCGATTGACCGGCGGCGACCTGCAGATTCACGCCGTGGAGAACCTCCATCTTGCCGTAGCCCGCATGGAGGCTCTCGACAGACAACTGCGGCTCGCCGCCGGCCAGCTCGGCGATGCGCTCGCGCGAAGGCCCCTCGCCGACCAGGAGCGCGGCCTCGCGCGCGACCTCATCGACCGAGAGCCAGTCTTGGTCCAGATCGGCGTCGTCGCGTTGCCCGTGCTTCCGGGTCGCCATCAGCGCGCCCCCAGGTAGGCGTCTATCACCCGCTGATCATTCTGGATGGCGTCGGGCTGTCCCTGCGCAAGCAACTCGCCATGCGCGAGGCAGTAGATGTATTCGGCCAGCCGCATGATCACCCGCATGTTGTGTTCGATGACGAACAGCGTGACCCCGAACTCGCGGTTCACTCGGCGCAGCTGGCTGATCAGGCCGTTGATCAGTGTCGGATTGATGCCGGCCGTGGGCTCGTCGAGCAGCAGCATCCTGGGTTCGCTCATGAGCGCCATGGCGAACTCGAGCAGCTTCTGCTGTCCGAAGGAAAGCTCGCCCGCTTGAAGCTGGCGTTTGGCGTACAGGCCGACGAACTTGAGCAGATCCTCGGCCTTGCCGGTCTCGGCGGGCGAAACGCGGCGAAACATCGAGCGCCATCGATCGCCGGACTGCGGCACGCTGATGATCATGTTTTGCATGCAGGTCATCCTGCCGTAGATGCGCGTCTGCTGAAAGGTGCGCAACAGACCCAGACGGGCGATTTCGGGCACACGCAAACGGGAGATCTCGCGCGCCTGAAAGCGGATCGAGCCGGCGTCGATCGGGTGATAGCCGACGATCGAATTGAACAGCGTGGTCTTGCCGGAGCCGTTGGGGCCGATCAACCCGACGATCTTGCCCTCGGGCACGTCGAGACCGATCCCGTTGTTGGCGACCACGCCGCCGAATGTCTTGCGCACGCCGCGGATGCTGAGGATCGCCGTCACTGATGGACCTCCGATCCTTCGATCCGGTGACCGAAGCGCTCCGGCCAGCGCTCGTGCACCCACCCGAGAATCCCGCGCGGGAAGAACACCACGATGATCACGATCAGCAAGCCGAGCGCCACGCGCTGCCAGCCGAGCAGGTAGGTCCAGAACACCTCCTTGGTCAGATGGAAGATCACCGCGCCGATCACGGGGCCCCAAAGCGTTCCCTTCCCGCCCAGGATCGCCATCAGCACCATCCACACGCCGAAGGTCGTGCCGGCGAACGCGACCTCGCGCGCATCGATGAAGCCGATCATGTTGCCCACGGCAGCGCCGGAAAGTGCCAGAAACAATGCCGAGATGCACCACGCCGTGGTCTTGTACCGCGTCGTGCGCAGGCCCATCGCTTCGGCCTTGTCTTCATCGTCGCGGATGGCGTTGATCGCAAGGCCGAAGCGTCCGGCGTACAACCAGCGCAGGAACGCAAAGGTGATGGCCGCAAGTGCCAGGCAGAGGTAGTAGAAGAAGCTCTCGCGCCCGCCGATCGCGCCAGGGAACAGCGGCGGGACCATGCCCGCGCCGGCGCCGATGAAATCCCAGCCGCCGGCAAGTTCGCCCGCGGCAATGCCAAGACCCAGCGTGCCGATGGCGAAGTAGTGTCCGCGCAAGCCGAGCATGCCGGACCCGAGCAGTGCGGCCACGGCGACTGCAAGCACGGCGCCCGCACCCATGCCAAGGAACAGCGCCGGAAAATAGCCGAGACCCGAGTCCCGCTGCACCACGGCACAGGCGTACATGCCGATGCCGAAGAACAGGATGTTGCCGAAAGAGTTGTAGCCCATCTGGCCGCCTTGCAGGTCCCAGGTGAGCGCGAACACGATCATCACCCAAAGGAACGCCAGCTGCGTGCGGTAGTCGGGCACCAGGATCGGCGCCAGCAGCGCCAGGACCGCCACGCCGGCATAGAGGGCCGCACGCGTGAACGCCGAGTTCATCGCAGGACCCTCCGCTGGCGACCGAGCGAGAATCGCCGCCACACGAGAATGACGACCAGCAGGCCATAGACAAATGCCGCCTGGTATTCAGCACCGAGGATGAACCCGGCGAAATTCTCGGCCGCGCCGAGCCCGAGCGCTGCGACGAACACGGCCATCACATTGCCGGGTCCGGCGAGGATCACGATCATGAACGAGCGCACCGTGTACGGCAGGCCCAGGTACGGATGCACCACCCAGGTCATCGCCACCAAGGCCCCGGCCGCCCCGCAGATCGCCGCGTTGATGCCGAAGGTCCAGGCGTACACGGCGTCTGTATCGACGCCCATGATGCGCGCGGCACGCGCGTTCTGGGCCGTGGCCCGGATCGCCCGTCCCATGCGCGAACGCTTGAGAAACCCCATCAACGCAGCCCCGACCACCAGGGCTGCCACGAATGAAACCAGCTTGATCTCGGCGACAGTGACCAGCCCGCCGAACAGGAACAAGGTTCCGAAACCGGACTCGGCCGTGCGCAGATTCGCGCCGAACAGGCCGTTGGCGAGTTGCTGCAAGAGAACGCTGAGGCCGAAGGTGGCGAGGATGGAGACGAAAAGATCCTTGTCCACGACGCGGAAGATGACGCTGCGGTACAGCGCCCAGCCGAAAAGGAACATCAGCAGCGCGGCCAGCGGAATGCCGAACAACGGGTGGATGCCGGCGGCATACAGGAAGAACGCGACGTACCCCCCGAGCATGACCAACTCGCCCTGGGCGATATTGATCAGGTTCATCACGCCCCAGACGAGCGCCATGCCGTAGGCCGGAAGCGCAAAGATCGCTCCGATCCAGATACCGTCGAGCAGCAACTGCACCGACAGCACGGGCGCGTCGAACAGCAACTGGAGGTTGTTCATCTCGCCATTCACCTCTCCCAGTCCCGGGCCGCCGGACCGGGGAACGGGACGCCGCCGCTACGGCGCGACCTTTCGCGGCCAGACCAGCTTGGCCTCGGCCCATCGGGTCGGGGCCACCACCTTGTAGTGTCCGTTCTGCACCTGGTAGAGCACCATGGGCTTGGCGGTGTTCTTTCCGCTCGGGTCGAACTTGATCGGCCCGTAGAAGGTCATCATGTCGGTGCTGGCGATGGCATCGCGCACCTTCTCGGGATCGAAGGACTGGGAGCGTTCGAAGGCGTCCACATAGACCAATACCGACGCCGTCGACTCGGCCGCCTGGTACGGTGCTTCGTAGCCGAACTCCTTCTTGAAGAGCTGCGCATACTGCTCGGCGGTGCCGAACCACTTGTCCCGATAGTTCAGGCTGCGGTCCCATTGCGAAGCGCACAGGACCGACTCGGCGAGCTTGCCCAGCGTCTCCGCAACCTGGGCCGAGTCGCAGTGCGTCGTGGCGATCATCGGGACGTCCACCTTCATCTCCGCCGTCTGTCGCACCACGAGGGTCGCGCCCTTCTCGTGCCCGGACACGATGAGCAGATCGGGCTTGAGGGCCCTGACCTTGGCGAGCGTCGCCGCCATGTCGTTCAGGTCGGGCGGCAGCTTGTCGTCGATGACGATCTTCATGCCCTGACGCGCGGCGTCCTCCACGACGCCGTCGCGCACGTCCAGGCTGAACGGATCGTTCTCGAAAGCCATCGCGACCTTGAGCGTCTTCGGGTCGCGACCGTTCTGCCTGGCGACTTCGGCCGCCAGATTCACCGCATCGCGCAAGTAGTAGTCCGAAGTGGACAGGACGGCAAAGAGGTAGCGATAGCCTTGGGTGAACAATTCGCGCGCCGCGCCGTTGCCTTCGACATGCGGAACCTTGTATTTCTCGGTCACCGGCGCGATCGCCTTGGTCAATCCCGAGCTGTAGGCGCCGAGCACGAACTTCACTCCGTCCTGGGCAATCAGGCGCTCGGCGAGCTGCGCCCCGCGCGCCGGCGTGGATTCATCGTCGTAGTAGACGATCTTGAATTTGTAGCTCTTGTCGCCCACCTTGACGCCGCCGCTTTCGTTGGCGCGCTTGACCGCAAGATCGTAGCCGTCCTTCGTGTTCTTGCCGTTGACGGAATACTTGCCGGTGATCGACACCGCCGCGCCGAGAACGATGGAATCGGCTTCGACCTTGTCGGCGCCCTTCGCTGCCGTCATCAACAGCAGGGCGCAGGCGCCCGCGGTCGGCAGGAGTGTCATGGCGGATGTTTTCGGCATGATTGTCTCCTCATGCGTCCTCTCCGATGGAACGTCGGTGCGGCACGTTCAATATAGCCCTTCGATACACCCAATGGGGCAGTGGGCGTATCGGCGCTGCGGCTTGTTGTGCCAGTGGCTTGCCATCGCGCCCGCCGAATCCGAGAATTCTTGTCTGCACAGCACTCTAGCTGCTAGAGGATGTGATGAACTTCGACCCTGCCCCTCCTGTCGCGCTGGTGGTGGACGATGAGCCGGTGACCCGCCTGATGGTGAAGCGGGCACTGGAAACCCTCGGCTGCGCGCCGGTCCTGGAGGCTGCCGACGGAATCGCTGCGCAGGAGGTCCTGCGCCAGCACCCGGACGTCGCCCTGGTGCTGACGGACATCATGATGCCGCGCATGGACGGCCTGGAACTGCTGCGCTGGGGACGCCAGGCGGTGCCGGACGCCATGTGGATCGTCCTCTCGGGGCTGGAAACCTTCGACTCGGCGGTGGCCGCGATCCGGCTGGGGGCGTTCGACTTCCTGTCGAAATCGCCGCACTCGGAGGAGATGGGGGTCGCGGTGCGCAACGCGCTCGAGCGGCGGCAGCTGCTGGCTGAACGCGAGGGCTTGCACCGGGAGCTGCAGCGCAAGGTCTGCGAACTTGAGCAGACGTCCGAAGTGCTGCGCCGCGATCTCGAGCGGGCGGAGGTGATCCAGCGCGCCTTGCTGCCGCGCAGCCCGCCCCCGATGGAGGGCTATTGCATCCAGGCGGTCTACCGCCCGGGACAGCATGTGGGCGGCGACCTCTACGACGTGGTCCGGCTGGGCGAGCAGCACCTCGCCTTCTACCTGGCCGACGCCACCGGCCACGGGGTGACCTCGGCGATGCTCTCGGTGCTGTTCAAGCAGCGGCTGGTCCTGGTGGACCCGGCGACGGGCCTCGCGCTGCCGCCGGCGGAGGTACTGGCCGCGGTGAACCGATCGATCTGCGAGGCGCACGCCGCGCCGGGACTTTTCCTGACGGCCGTCTTTGGCCTGCTGGATACCTCGGACGCGAGCCTCACGCTGGCATCGGCGGGCCATCCGCCCGTGCTGCACGCACGTCACGGCCGGGAAACGCGCCTGGTCCGTCGCACGGGACCCGCGCTCGGGCTGGCGCCGGACGCGCACTTCCAACAGGTGCGTCTTCATCTCCTGGCGGGCGACCGGATCCTCCTCTACACCGACGGGTTGCTGCCCTCCGGGTCGGAGCGCGAGCTGGAACTGCTCAAGCAGGTGCTGGCCAAGCCGCTCTCCAGTGCGCAGGAAGCGATGGCCCACCTTCACGGTGGCGCACCGGAGGGAGCGGACCGGGATGACGTGACCATCCTGCTCATCGACGCGCACGCGGGCGCCTCCTGGTTCGACAATGGCGCCGAACTCCCTGCGGCCGCCGCGTCCGGCGCGCCGCGGCCCGGGAGTGAGGTGGTGTTCTATGGCGAAACAGACCATGCCGCCTACCTTGCGCTGCGTGGCCGGGCCACCTGGATGCATTGCGACGCCTTCCATGAAACGGCCCTGGCCGTGCTGGACGGAGGACGCCCCCTGGTGCTGGACCTCTCCGGCTGCGAGTACATGGACAGCACCTGCCTCGGCACGGTGCACGAGCTGGTCGCCCGGGGCGGCGTGGTGCTCGCGGGGGTGACGCCGGCCGTGCGCGCCCTGTTCGAGGAACTGAGCATGCAGCAGGTGCTGGCCGCGATCCGCGAGGACCATCCCGCCGCGCCCGAGCTCTACGCGCTGGGTACGGGGGGCGGCCAGGGCGCGATGCGCAAGCGGATCCTGCAGGCGCACGAGGCCCTCTCCGCGCTGAGCGAACGCAACCGCGAGGAGTTCAAGGGTGTCGTCGAGTCGCTCCGTGGCGAGCAGGACGCGCCCAGATGACCATCCGAGTGCTGCATCTCGAGGACGACCCGGCCGATGCGCAGCGCATCCGGGACAGGCTGCAGGACGGGGATCTTGCCTGCGACATCGTGTGGGTGCAAACCAGGGAGGACTTCGTCTCCGCCCTCCAGAGGCAAGACTTCGACCTCGTGCTGTCCGACTACGAAGTCGGCGGCCTGGAGATGCTGCGGCACGTGCGGCAGCAGCACCCGGAGCTTCTGCTGATCGTGATTTCCAAAAGGTTGATGACCGAGGAAGAGGCGGTGGATTGCATGAAGGCCGGTGCCACGGACTACGTCCTCAGGGAGCGGGTGCAGCGGCTGGGTTTCGCGGTGCGGCGAGCGCTCGACGAACAACGGCAGAAGGTGGCGCTGCGCGGGGCGGAAGAGAACCTGCGTGCCCTGAACGCCGACCTGGAGGCGCGCGTGCGCCTGCGTACGGCCGAACTGGAAACAGCCAATGCGTTCCTGAACTCGGTGATTCACCACATCCCCTATACCGTCATGGTCAAGAACGCCGATGACCTGAAGCTCGTCCGCGCCAACCGCGCGCTCGAGCAATTGACGGGGCGCAGCCAGGAGGAGTTGCTCGGCAAGACGATTCGCGATTTCGTCAGTTCCCCGGAGGAAGCCGATTTCTTCACGGCCAAGGACAAGGAAGCGCTGGCGCTGGGCCGGGAGGTGGACATCCCCGAGGAGACCCTGCATGCATACGATGGCAGCGTGCACGTCCTCCACGCGAAGAAGATTCCGATCCTCGACGAGGCCGGTCAGCCGCGCTACCTGCTGACCATGGCGGAAGACGTGACGGAGAGAAAGAAGAAGGAGCATGAAATCGAGCAGCTGAATGCGGCCCTGGCGCAGCGCAGCGCCGAGGTGGAAGCCGCCAACCGCGCCAAGAGCACCTTCCTGGCCACCATGAGCCACGAGATCAGGACGCCCATGCACGGCATGCTGGGCATGCTGGAGCTCCTGAGCCTGACCGAGCTGGACGCCGAGCAGCGCGAGACGCTCGGGCTGGTGCGGGAATCGAGCCGGTCGCTGCTGCGCATCATCGACGACATCCTCGACTTTTCGAAGATTGAGGCCGGCAAGCTGGAGATCCGACCGGAAATCGTCTCGATGAAGCGCCTGATCGAGGAGGTGCAGAGCATCTACCTGGGCAATGCCAGCAGCAAGGGCCTGATCGTCCGGCGGATGGTCGACCCACGCGTCAGTCCCGCGCTGCGGGTCGATCCGGTGCGCCTGCGCCAGATCCTCAACAACTTCGTCAGCAACGCGATCAAGTTCACCTCCGAGGGCTGGATCGACATCAACGTGCAATGGCTGGGACGCGCGCAGGGACAGGAAAGCCTGCGGTTCGAGGTGAAGGACACCGGCATCGGCATCGCCCCCGAGGACCAGCAGCGTCTGTTTCAGCCGTTCAGCCAGGCGGACGGTGACGAGGCACGGCGGCGGCCGGGCGGCACCGGACTGGGGCTGGTCATCTCTCGGCAACTGGCGCAGATGATGGGGGGCTCGATCCGCCTGGAAAGCGAGGCGGGGAAGGGCACGACGATCACCCTGGAATTGTCCCTGCCTGTCGCCGAGACCCTGCCAGGCAGCGGTGCCGACAACGCACGCGCGCTCCCGACGGCCATGGCCATGCGCCGCACGGCGCCCGGCACCGCGCAGGCGGAGACGGAAGGAACGCTGGTGTTGCTGGTGGACGACCACCCCATCAACCGCATGCTGCTCATGCGCCAGGTGCGAGCGCTGGGCTATGCCGGCCAGACCGCCGACGACGGCGTCCAGGCCCTGGAGATGTGGAAGTCGGGTCGCTTCGGGCTGGTCATCACCGACTGCCAGATGCCCCACATGGACGGCTACGACCTGACGCGCAGCATCCGCCAGCTGGAATCCGACGCGGGGCGCGAGCGGGTGCCGATCATCGCTTGCACAGCCAACGCGCTGCAGGGGGAGGCCGAGACGTGCTTGGCCGCCGGCATGGACGACTTCCTGGTCAAGCCGGTGGAACTGGCGCAGCTGACCGAAAAGCTCGATCGATGGCTGCCGCTGCCCCAGGCCTCCTCGCCGCCCGCCGCTGCGGCCAGCCCGGGTCCCGAGGCCGCCCCTTCCATCGGCCCGATCGACGAGGCGCACCTGATGGCGCAATGCACTGGCGACGCATCGATGTTGGCCGAGGTTCTGGCGGCCTTCCGGCGAACGTGCGAGGACGACTCGGCCGGACTCAGCCAGGCGGTGGCCGCCGCCGACGTCGCCCAGGTCACCCAGTTCGCCCACCGCATGGCGGGTGCCAGCAAGATGGTCGGCGCGCTCGCGTTCGCAGCCGCGTGCGAGCGCATCGACCGCGCCAGCCGCAGCGGCGACTGGAAGGCGGTTCTCGCCGGCATGTCGGCCTTCGAGCAGGAACGGATGCGCCTGGCTGCGTATTTCGAGGGTCGCAAGGAAGCGGCTTGACAGGCAAGTCCGTCCTGTTGGGAAGCGGTTGATACCGCTGGGTCCCACGTGGTCATTCACGGTTGCCCGCAACGGGTCGAGAATGACGGCGTGTTTTCGCTGTCCATCGTCCAAGATGCCATGCGGCGTGCCCTGGCAGACGGTGCACTGCAGCCGATCGAGACTCAAGCCATCCTCCTCGACAGCGATGGCGTCCGGTTCGTCTTGCGCACGGTATCGAGCCTCGCGCGCAAGGACAAGGCGCGCCATGTCGCGGCGGCCAGCGATCCACTCGGCGACTACGACCGTTCTCTGTTCGTCGGCGACCTCGCGCCTTCGCACTACGTCCTGCTGAACAAGTTCCAACTGCTCGCCGGCCATGTGCTGCTCGTCACCCGGAGCTTCGAACGCCAGGAGCGCCTCCTTACCGTTGAGGATTTCGCGGCGCTCATCACTTGCCTGAGTGAAGTCGATGGGCTCGCCTTCTACAACGGGGGCGTCGAAGCCGGGGCCAGCCAACGGCACAAGCACCTGCAGCTTGTGCCGCTCCCGCTCACACGCGAAAGCCCGGATGAAGTCCCGATGGAGCGAGTGTTCGCCAGCGGCTCGCGGCTGCCGTTCAGGCATGCGTTCGCACGTCTGGCGCCGCAAGCGACGGCTCCCGATTTGCATGCCCTCTATCGCGAGTTGCTTCATCGGTGCGGCATTTCCGCTGTCGCCGCCGAAGAGGGCGAAGTCCAGTCGGCACCTTACAACCTGCTGGTTCGCCGAGGCTGGATGCTCGTCGTGCCGCGTTCGCGCGCATGCTTCGAATCGATCCCGGTGAACGGGCTCGGCTTCGCTGGCTCATTGTTCTTGCGTTCGCAAGAGGAACTGGACCGCGTCCACGCCATAGGGCCGATGCAGGTGCTGCGCGCGGTTGCGATGCCGCAGGACGTGCTTCATGACGCATGACCGATCAGGGCGACGCGGGCGACGGCGCGGTTGATCGTGGCAAATGCGGTGAAGCAGTGACTCGGATCGGACCCAACGAGGGCGGAGCCCTGGCCCGGCTCTACAAAGCGGCCAATCACCGATCCAGCCATGGAGGGCATCGTTGTAAAAATGGCTGCGCTTGCGAGAAATGAGGGGGAACCCCTTGGCGACATAAGTAACCATTAGTTACTATTTCAGGGTCAAGGCGCAGTCAGTCCGACCGTGACCGACACAACCACAACAACAGGAATATCAGCGATGAGGGCTTGGAGTGCATTCGCCGGGATGGCGATCTTGATAGGTGGTCTTGCGGGATGCGGTGGAGGTGGAGGAGGGGGAGGAGGCGGAGGGTTCCCGATTGCCGTGACCACCCCGATGGCGGTCACGATCAACGTCAATGGTGCCGCTGCGACCGCTGGAACGGACGGTCTCTATGCCGTGAAGCCCGGCGACACGGTCGAGGTGACGCCCAATCAGAACGCCGATTGGACCAGCGCCAGCGCGACCACAGGAGCAATCGACGTTCGCAACCCCGACATCTCGGCCACTAAGTGGAAGGCGCAGATCGTCAACACGACAATTGCGCAGTCGAACTTCACGGTGACTGCGAAGGCAACCGCGAACGCCGCGCTCACCAAAGACGCTGTCTTCAAGGTTGTCGGCGGCGATGCGCGCAATGCGCAGTACCGGGTGTATGCGACCAACGGCAGCCAGCAGACGCTGGCGCTCAACTTCGACACCATGAGCTACACAATGACGGACGCCGCCGGCGGCGTGGCCTCTGACGCCTTCGCGGCCGACCCGACCCCGACCAACGGCTATCTCTTCAAGAGCTCGCGCATCACGTCGACGTTCAATACGGCGCGCTTCCGACTGACAGCCAACACGGTGGTCGGCTCGTTCCCGTTCACCCAGGTGGGGAGCACTACTGCCTACGCGGTGCAGCCCTTCATTGCTTCGAACGCGCTGGTGACGACTCAGGCCAATCTCGCCGGAACCTACAACCGCCTCGGCCTCAACCTGAAGCCGACGATCCGCGACTCGAACATCCGCCAGGTCGAAGTCACCGCTGGGGGCACCCAGGTGCTGATGTGCAACGAGGTGGCGATCACGGCGGTCGCAAACTGTCCCGCCGCGTCGGTGTTGACATACAACGTCAGCGCCGGTTCGAACGCGTCGAACTGGATCATCACCAACGCCGCCAACCCTACGGATGTCGGCGGCTTTTCGATCGCACAGATCGGTGGCGAGAAGGTCTATCTTGCGGCCGGTGCCACCCTCAATCAGCCCGGCGAAGTCGTGTTCCGAGTCGGCGTGCAGCAGCAAGCCGCGTGGCCATCGTCGACGGCGCTGGTAACCGACACGAATGGCACCTGGGGCGCACTGTCCCTGGACGCAAGCACGTACTCGGTCGGCTTTACGCGCCCGGATGGCAGCACGGGTTCGCAGAGCCCCGCAATCAGCCTGATCGGCGCGCCCGCCGACATCAACATCCGCGTCGCGCCGCTCGGCGGCAGCAGCAATGCGTACTTCATCGTGCAGAGCGGCAAGATTGCCGTCGCGGTCGGCGCACGCGGGACGCAAGGCGGCTATATCCAGTTCGGCCTGATCGACTGAATCGGCGCTTTCGCGAGGCCGCAGCCACCGAGTCTGGCTGCGGCCTTTTCTTTTGCTCAAAGGATCACTGGGGCCGCGCACTTGATGGTTTGCGATCCATCGCCCCTTCGCGTCTCCCCCCTGCCCATGACCGGCGGCTGCACCGGCATCACGTCGGGCAGCTGATGGCGCACAATGGCGGCGCCTCGCCGGCGCCGGCGTCGCCCCCCTGGCTCGCTCAAACAGATTTCGACATGAAAAAACGTCTCGCCTGGATGATGTTGCTGCAGGCCAACTGGGGCGGCGCCGCCTTCGTGCCCTATGCGCAGTTGAATCAGCCCCAGTAACGCTCCGGGCCTTCGCCCTGTCGGAGCGAAGGCGTCAGTGCGCGAAGCATCGCTTCCACCAGCAAGCCGGGGCGTTGCGCGCCTTCGACGACGACGCTGTCGTTAAACTGAAAGTGCGGCACGCCGTGCATGCCGCGCGCCGCCGTCGGAACGGGAAATCCGGCCACATCACGTGGCGAGATCCCCTGTTCGGCTCCCACCTCGGCAAGCACGCCGGCGTCCCCAATGTTCTCGCCTCGAACGAAGTAGCGGTCGAACAGGGCGTCGATGACCGCGCTGCCAAGGTCCGGGCCACCCTGTTCTTGTGCCCGGGCCACCAACTGGTGCGCGTCCAGGCTATTGGGGAACACCTCGATGCGGTCGAACGCAATCTCGACCCCGGCGGCGCGGGCCGATTCGCGCACTTGGGCCTGGCGCAACGCCACGGCGTCCGCAGTGCCGAGCCTCTGCAGGTAGAACTCGGCGAAAGGCAGCCCCTGCTTCGGAACGTGAGGCATCAACGGATGCGAGCGCCAGGTGACTTCAGGCACCACTTCCGGGTGCCGCGCGCGCAGCATGCCGATCGCGGTGTCCAGATGCCGCTTGCCGATCAGGCACCAGGGACAGATCAGGTCGAAGCTGACCTCGACGGAAAGAGCCGTGGCGCTCATGCCCGGGCGAATGATGGAATTCATGCGTGGGGCTCTTCAACAGGTCGGGATGAGGAGTAGCCGTTGACCGAGATGTAGCTCATGGGCCCGTTTCGTACGTATCAATGATCCGATGGTGTACCTTGAATGCCGCAAGCGCTCCCCCTCGTCGAGGAGGGGATGCCTCGTTTCGTCGTCGGGTCTGGAACTCTCAGCGCGAGCAATCCAGCGCCTTGGATTCAAGGCCGCGGCCGATGCGCTCCCTTCGTGTCAGCCAAGCCGTGCCGTTTCAGCAAGGCGCTCTTCAGCCATCGCCCTCAGCGCGGCGCGTTGAATCTTTGTCCCGTTGGCTCCCTCGGTGGTCGGAAATTCGTCGACCACCCAGACGCGAGCAGGAACCTTGAACGCGGCCATGCAGCCCGCCGCGTGGGCGATGACCTCGGCTTCGGTCACCGCCGTGCTTGCTTGCGCAAGCACGAAGGCGACGCAGCGGACCTGGCCATCGATGCGCGCGGCGACCACCTGCGCGACGGCCACGCCCGGGCACGCTGCCAACGTCGCTTCGATCTCGGGCGGACTGACGAGGAACCCTGCCAATCGGATCGCATCGCCCCTTCGCGTCTGGTAGACGAATGTTCCGTCCGTGCGCAGATAGCCGATGTTCCCCGTGCGAAAAAAACCTTCTGCGTCGATGGCGCTTCGGGTCGCTTCGTCGTCGTTGAAATAGCCGACAAAGCGGGTGTCGGCGCGTATTTCAATCTCTCCGCAGGCTCCCGGCGCCAACAACTCGGAGGTGTCGACATCGCGAATCCGGACCTGTGCACCCTCGCCGGAAGCCGGACGGCCCCCGCCTTGTATCTGTTGCTCGGGCGGCAATGTCGTCGGCTGCATCGCAAAGAGGGCCTGCACTTCGCTCGATCCATACAGGCCGGCCAGCGGAAAGTCCCGCTCCCGGGCTGGCAACGCGAACTCCTCGGCGCTATAGCTGAATGAACTGAAGCCGAGCGTGCGGATCGACGGCAGCGAGCGATGGTCGGCAACGTGATCGAAGATGCGCGCGTACATCTCGTCGCTGCCAAACACATGCGTCAACCGATGCCGCCGTATCAACTCGACGGCAAGCGGGGCGTCGAATGTGTCCATGACGCAGGTTGGCGCGCCGGCGGCAAATGCCGCCATGGCCGCGTTGAAACCGAACACGCCGCAAAAGGGCAAGGCGCCCAGCAGTCGAGCGTCCGGTTCGTCGAAGCCGTAGGCGCCTGCTGCACGCCGGCTGTGCAGCAGGAGGGTGCGCTGCGTGTGCATCACGAGCTTCGGGCCGCTGGTGGTCCCCGAGGTGGTGAACAGCATGGCCAGCGCATCGGGGTCGAGCTGGGCGGGTGGAGCCGCATCGCTGCTGTGCCGCGCAGGGTCGAAGGCGACGGTCGGTTTGCCGAGAATCAGCGGCGGCAGATCGAGCGCGTCCCCCAGAATGGCAACGCGTTGCAGCGAGCGAACCGCGTCGGGATTGACGTCCCGGAGCACCAAGGGGAAGTCGATTTTTCTGAAGCCGAGTTCGAGCACCAGCATGCGCGCGCCGGACTTCTGCAGGATGCGCTCGAGCTCGCTGGCGCGGTAGCGCGTGTTGACCGCCACCACACTCGCACCGATGCGCGCCGCAGCAAAAACCAGCGCGAGCCACTCGACACGATTGACCAGCCAGACCGCGATGCGATCTCCTTGGCCGATGCCTTGCGCGGACAGCCATGAGGCGGTTTGGCGGCACAGGCCGTCGAAGTCAGAAAACCGGATCTCCCGATCTTCCTCGATGAAGGCGATCGCGTTCAGCCGCATGGCGACATGGCTTGCCAGCAGTTCCGAAAATGTCGGCAATGGGGGCATCTCAGTAAAGCTCCATCAATTTGGCGTTGTCGCTCAGTTCTTCCGGATGTGTCTCGTGGATGATGGCACCGGACTTCATGACGATGACGCGATCCGAAATCTTGAGCGCTTCCTTGACGTTCTGTTCCACCAACAGGATCGACATGCCTGTTTGCTGTTGCAACTGGCGAATGGGGCGCATCAGGTCCTGGAAAAGCTTGGGCGCCAGACCGATGGAGGGCTCGTCCATCAGCAGGCAGCGCGGCCGACTCAACGAGGCGCGACAGATCGACACCATTTGCTGCTGGCGCTGGTAGAAGTCGCGCACCACCGGCAAGATCGACAGGACCCAATCGAGGCGCTCGGTCCTGCGCAGTTGAAAATCAAGACCGTCGAGCACGGGTCTTCCGCCATAGCCGACGACCAGGCCTTGGGCCAGCCAGAAAGAACTGTTCATGTGGTTTGTTCGCCGAAGTAGATGGCAGCGAGTTGCGGATCTCCAAGCACGACGGCAGGTTCACCATCCGCCAGCAAATGCCCCTGATCGAGGAATGCGATGCGGTCCGAGATGCCCACCACGATGTCGAGGTTGTGCTCGATGATGCAAACCGTGACGCCCTTTGCAACCTCGCTGCGCAGAAGTTCCAGGAAGCGGTCGTAGGAGCCGCGGTCCAGACCCGAGGCCGGTTCGTCCGGCAGCCAGATCGTCGCGTCGGAAGCCATGACGCGCGCCATGCTCAAGAACTTGCGCTCGGCATAGGAGAGGCTGATGGCGCGTGTCTGCGCCTTGTCGCGTAGGCCGGACGAATGCGCGAAGGCCTTGGCCCGCCGCCGCCTGCCGCACAAGGTGCGCAAGGGCACGCACGACTTCGACCCGCTGGCCGACACCATCAAGGTGATGACCCTGCATGCGAGCAAGGGGCTGGAGTCTCCGGTGGTGGCGGTGATGGGAGCGCGGCAGGCCGTGGCGGGTGGGGAGGTTGGCGCGGCGGAGGAGGGCGATCCGTTGGAGGAGATGCGGTTGTTCTACGTGGGGGCGACGCGGGCGACTTCGCGGTTGATCGTGGCCACAGATTTGATTCGCCAAGCGCCCATGGCGGGCGCGAAAAATGCGCCACAAATTCCAGCGGGCTTTGATCTACAGGTCGGGCCGGCCTCGATCTCGTCCAGCCAGGCGCTAAACACCGCCCGTGCCGCCAGCGGTGGGGTAGTTCGCCAGCTCCTGGCCACATCCCCATCTATTGCTCGAACGTAATTCCCTGCTGCTTTGCCACGCGGCGCATCTTGTCCAACTCGGTGCGGATCTCGGAGGCGAAGGCCTGCGGTGAGTTGCCCACGGGCTCGGCGCCGCTGGCTTCCAGGCGGGCGCGCACGGCCGGGTCGGACAACACGGTGACCAGGGCATGGTTGAGGCGCTGCACCACGGCATCCGGCGTGCGTGCCGGTGCCACCACGCCGTACCAGGCGGGCTCGTTGACCTCGGCCAGGCCCAGCTCCTTGAAGGTGGGCACATCGGGCAGAGAGGCAAGGCGCCCGGGCGATGCCACGGCCAGCGCACGGATGCTGCCGGACTTGATGTGGCCCATGGACGAGGGCAGGTTGTCGAACATCACCGGCACCTGCCCGCCCATCAGGTCATTGAGCGCGGGCCCTGCGCCGCGATAGGGCACATGGACCATGGACACCTTGGCGCCCACCTTGTACATCTCGCCCATCATGTGCATGCCGCCGCAATGGCCGGTGCTGGCATAGCTGTACTTGCCGGGCTGGGCCTTGAGGGCCGCCAGGAACTCGGCATGGTTTCTGGCCGCGAAGCGGTTGTTCACGGTCAGCACATTGGCCGTGCGTGCGAGGTTGGTGATCGGCGTGAAGTCCTTGAGCGGGTCATAGCCCAGCCGGGCATTACAGGCCGGGTTGACCGCATGCGTGCTCACCGTGGCCATGGCGATGGTGTAGCCGTCGGCCGGTGCGCGCACCAGCTGCTGCGTGCCTATGCTGCCACCCGCGCCGGCCTTGTTCTCCACCATCACGGGCTGCCCCAACTCGCGGCTCAGGCCCTGGGCCACGATGCGCGCCACCACGTCCGTGGTGCCTCCAGATGGAAACGGCACGATCCAGTTGATGGGCCGGCTGGGATAGACCTGGGCCCAGGCCATCACGGGGGCGGCCAAGGTCAGAGCCAGGGCCAGCGACAAGCGCGGTGCTTTTTTCATGGGATATGTCTCCTAGTCAATGGTGATTAGCTGCGGCTGCAGATCCACGCCCAGCAGGCCCAGCATCTGCGTCAGGCCCTCCAGCGGTAGCGCGGCGCTGGCCGTAGCAAGGCAGACCGTGGTCCCGCTGCCATCGGACACATGGGCCTGCAGCTGCGGTACCAGTTCCTGCGCCGGATCGAGGAACTGCATGCCCGGCGCCGCCGCCTCGAAATAGCGCAGCAGCCAGGGCAGATGGGTGGAAGACAACGTGCACACATCGGTGCCTGGCTGATCGCGCAGCAGCTGGTCCATAAAAGCGCTGACCTGGGCCTGCGTGGCCGCGGGCCGCGACAGAAAGCTGCCGTCCTCCACCAGGGCCACCAGTGGCGAGGCATTGACCAGAGCCACGGGTCGGCCCTGTGCCTCTCGCTGCACATAGGCGAGGATTTCAGGGCTTTGCACCAGCGACTGCACCCCCAGCACGGCCACCTGGCCGCTGCGCGTGCGCCGCAGCGCCTGGGCCACGGGCGGATAGACGCCCAACACCGGCAGACTTTGCCGGGGCGCGATCTTGTCCAGCACCACCACGGACGGCGCATTCGACGCCAGCACCACGGCCTGCGCGCCGCGCGCGGCCAGCGCCTCGATGGCCTGGCCCACCACGCGGGCCAGTTCGCCCCGGGTCTTGCTCCCGTAGGGAAAGCTCGCGCGGTCGGCCAGATACAGGATGTCCTGGCGCGGGAAATGCTGGCGAATCACCTGCACCATGCCGTAGCTGCCAATGCCGGCGTCGAACACGCCGATGGGCGCGTGAAGGTCTTGAACGGAGGGAAAGGGCTGCACGGAAATCCTTCTGCTGAAACGTTTTTTTCAGTCTAGAAGCGGCCTTCCGCGCACCCAAGGGCCAGTTGGGCCTTGCGCCACTGGGCCACTTGCCATGGCCGCGCGGACAAAGCCTTCTGGCCGCATCATTGGCAATCTCCGGGCCCTCTCGCCGCCTTCGCCGCCCCATGCCAGACACATCGCCACCCCGCTCACCCCGCAACACGCCCGACTTGCCCGCCCTGCCTGTGCAACCCGGCGAGGCCAAGCAGGCCTGGGTTCACCGCCAGATCGCCAGCGCCATTGCCGCGCGCCTGCTGCTGCCGGGCCAGCCCGTGCCCTCCACGCGCGCACTGGCCGCGCGCTGGCGTGTCTCGCGCGGCGTGGTGGAACTGGCCTTCGAGCGGCTGGCGCAGGAGGGCTACCTTCAAGCCACAGTGGGCCGGGGCACGCGCGTCAGCGAGACGCTGCCAGAGGGCTATCTGCAGGCCGCACCCATGTTCACCGCCGCAGCAGCAACGCCCCCTGAGAACAACACAGCCGACCCGGACCCCATGGCCCCCGCCGTGCGCGCGGGCAAGCCCTTTGTGGCGCGACTGCCCGATACCGCCGCCTTCGACCTCAAGCCCTGGCGCGCCAGCGTGGCCCGCGCCGCCCAGGCGCTGGAGCCCGCCATGCTCCACGCCCCCGACCCGCGCGGCCTGCCCGCGCTGCGCGAGGAAATCTGCCGCCACCTGGCCCTGTCGCGCGGCGTGGCCTGCACGCCTGGGCAGGTGCTGATCGTCACCGGCATACGCCACGCCATAGACCTCTGCGCCCAGGCCATGGCGAGCAGCCGGATGGCCGTCGCCATCGAGGACCCCGGCTATCCCGGTGCCGCCGAACTCTTCGCGCTGCGCGGCTGCCCCACGGTGCCCGTGCCCGTCGATACCGAAGGCATCGATGTGGACGCCCTGCGCCGCAGCACCGCGCGCGTGACCTACGTCACCCCCGCCCACCAGGCCCCCACAGGCGTGGCGCTCTCGCTCCGGCGCCGCGCCGATCTGCTGCAATGGGCCAGCGAGCGCGACGCCACCCTCATCGAAGACGACTACGACAGCGACTTCAGCTACGAAACCGCCCCGCTGCCCGCCCTCAAAAGCCAGGACCACGCGGGCCGCGTCATCTTCTGCGGCAGCTTCAACAAGTCCCTGTTCCCCGCGCTGCGCATCGGCTACATCGTCGCGCCCCCCGCCCACCTGGACACCCTGACCCGCCTGCGCGCCGCCACGGGCCGTGCCAACTCCGTGCTGGACCAACTGGCCCTGACCGACTTCATGCGCACAGGCGCATTCACCCGCCATCTCAAACGTGCCCGCCTGCGCCACCAGCACCGCCGCGACCTGGTGCTGGCAGAACTGCGCACAGCCGGACTGGACGACGACCTATGCCAAGGCCTGCACGCCGGTTTTCACTTCGTGCTGCGCCTGCCCGAAGGCATCACCGAAGACACAGCCATCGCTCGCGCCGCAGAGCAGGGCATAGGGCTGCAAGGCCTGCGCGCGTTCTGGCATGGAGCACAGCCGCCACCCAAACCAGCGCTGGTCATCGGCTACACCGCACTGACCGATGCACAGGCGCGTTGGCATGCAAGACAACTGGCGCGCGCGCTGACACAACTGCAGGAAGAATGCCACTGAACGGGTTCTGTCGCAGTAACGTCTGACCGGCAATCACGATCACGCAACAGTCCATCGCTGGGCAATCAAGATCCTGCCGGTCCTGACAGCCGCGCTCCGGCGGCGCGAACGCCCGGTGGGCGCAAGTTGGCGGATGGACGAAACCTACATCAGTGGTCCCGGCGAGACGGGGTGCAGCGGATGCCCTTGGGGCCCAGTGGTTCTGTCGCAGTAGCGACAAGGAGTCCAATGAAGCCAGGGCGCCGTCCGCTTTTCAAAAGGCCAGCGAGTAGAACTTCGCTGCTGCGGACGTGTCGTGGCCATGAGGGCCGTCGAACTGTCCCTTCTTGATTGCATCAACTCAATGCAGGCAATGAGGACACGTGCGCAGCGAAAGAGACCCGCGCCGCCTCCGGCTCTCGGGCGAGACCGTCTACGTCGATGGCGGCGTGCACATCATGGCGTAGTGGCTCGACAGATTCACCGGCAAGTCCCAAACTCCGTTGCGGCCGCGACGGCCTCCCACCTTTCGTTCTGCGGCGAAGAGCCAACATCTTAAGGAAGTCAACATGTCCAAGACAAGCAGCACCACGACGCGTGCCACGCTCGCCAATCCACCGGCTGCCACCCCGCCGTCGATGGCCGCCATGACGGGCCTGAACCCAGCCCTGCAGGCCTGGGGGGAGTACATGACCGACGCTGCGCAGCGCACCATCCTGTTCTGGGACACGCTGCGCCAACGCAGCACCCAGTACTACGCGCAGAAGAAGCAGGAAGTGCCGCATGTGCTGAGCTTCGACGCCGAACTGGTGCTGGACGCCCGCACTTTCGACAAGCCGGTCAACTATCTGCTCGTGCGCATCAAGCCGGCGCAAGGCGTGGTGATCGATCCCGTGAAGCGGCCGTTCGTGGTGGTCGATCCGCGAGCCGGACACGGGCCGGGCATCGGCGGCTTCAAGGCCGACAGCGAAATCGGCGTGGCCATGCGTGCCGGCCATCCCTGCTACTTCGTCGGTTTCACGCCCGAGCCGATGCCGGGCCAGACCATCGAGGACATCATGGACGTCGAGGCGGTGTTCCTGGAACGCGTCATCGAGCTGCATCCCAAGGCAGAGGGCAAGCCCTGCGTCATCGGCAACTGCCAGGCGGGCTGGGCCGTGATGCTGGTGGCCGCGGTTCGGCCTGAGCTGTTCGGCCCGATCATCGTCCCCGGTTCGCCCCTGTCGTACTGGGCCGGGGTGGAAGGCGAGAACCCCATGCGCTACACCGGTGGCCTGGCCGGCGGCAGCTGGATGACGGCGCTGACCAGCGACCTGGGCAATGGCAAGTTCGACGGCGGCCACCTGGTCGAGAACTTCGAGAACCTGAATCCCGCCAACACGCTGTGGACCAAGAACTACGACCTCTGGTCGAAGGTGGACACCGAGGGGCCACGCTTCATCGAGTTCGAGAAATGGTGGGGCGGCCACGTCAACCTCAACGGCGAGGAAATCCAGTGGATCGTCGACCAGTTGTTCGTCGGCAACCGGCTGGCCACCGGCGAGATCGTCACCCGCAAGGGCGAGCGGATCGACCTGCGCCAGATCCGCTCGCCGATCGTCTGCTTCTGCTCCAAGGGCGACAACATCACCCCGCCGCAGCAGGCGCTGGGGTGGATCGTCGACCTTTATGGCAGCGACAACGACATCCTGGCCTGCGGCCAGACCATCGTCTATACCGTGCACGAAACCGTCGGCCATCTCGGCATCTTCGTCTCGGGCGGCATCGCCAAGAAGGAACACCAGGAGTTCGCCTCCAACATCGATTTGATCGATGTCTTGCCCCCCGGGCTGTACGAGGCCGTGCTGACCCCGAAGACCGCCGATGCGGCCCACCAGGAAGAGATCGTCGGCGACTGGATCGTTCGCTTCGAGCCGCGCACCCTGAACGATGTGCGCGACATCGTGCGGCCCGACCCCGCGAACGAACGCCGCTTCGCGACCGTTCGGCGGGTTTCCGAGATCAACCTCGGCCTGTACCGCACCCTGTTCCAGCCCTTCGTGCGGGCGGCGGTCAACGAACAGACGGCCGGGTGGATGAAGAAGTTGAGCCACGCCGAGCTGCCGTTCGAGATCTTCTCCGAGCGCAACCCGCTGATGCAGCAGGTGGCCCAGCTCGCGGAGCAGGTGCGCCAGCAGCGCCAACCCGTGGCGCCCGACAACCCGTTCCTGGCGTGGCAGGCCCGGATCTCGGACGGGATCATCGCCGCCCTCGACGGCTATCGCGATCAGCGCGACCGCCGCATGGAAAAGACCTTCCTGGCCATCTACAGCTCGCCGGTTCTGCAGGCCATGGTGGGGCTGGGCGCCTCGGACGAGCCCGTGCGCCGGAAGCCGGGGCGGGACCCGGAGCACGTGGCGCGCATCCAGGAGCGCATCGCCGAGCTCAAGGCGCGCATTGCCGAGGGTGGTCCTCGCGAGGCCGCGATCCGCGCCCTGGTCTATATCGGCCTGGCGGGGTCGGGCGCCGACGAACGCTCGTTCAACACATTGCGCCAGATTCGCGCCGAACACGAAGGGCTGACGCTGCAGGCGTTCAAGCAGATCGTGCGCGAACAGTATTTCAATCTGCTCGTCGACTGCGAGGGAGCCCTCGCAGCCATTCCGAAGATGTTGCCGGCCGACCGGGCCCTGCGCACGCGCATGCTGGAGGCGCTGCGCCGAACTGTCCAGGCCACCGGCGAGGTGACGGGCGAACGCGCGCAGCGACTGGCGCAGGTCGAAAAGCTGTTCAGCACGGGCCTGCCCACCGCCTCGCCCCAAAAGGCAACCCTCAAGGCGGTCCCCAAGGCCGTCCCCAAGGCTGCCCGCAAAGCCGCTCGCAAGGCCGCCTGAGCCATGAAGTCCTGCCGCGCTGCGGTCCACCCAATTGGGTGGCATGCTCGGCATCCATGAGACAGCAGCATTACTGGACACTGTGTTCCCTGCTGGCGATAAGCAGCCTGTCGGGCTGCGACCTGCTCACGTCGGAGCCCTCGGACCCCTTGCTCAGCAAGGAGGCGATCGCCACGCGTGAGGCACCTCCGGAACTCGTGTTCCAGGGCCAGCTTGCTGGGGAGTCCCAGTTCTTGCTGGTTCACGATTGCGAAGTGTTTCGTGTCGAACGCGGCGACCTGGGTCGCGTGAAATGGACCAGCGTGCTGGCGCCGGATTTCTACCCGAGCTGGACGTCGTGCGAGCGCCAGTCGCTGTCGTTCAAGGCAGGCGCAGTGACCGTCACGCTGGGTCGCCAGGCCTTTGGCGCCGGGGGATGCTGTGCCACCGGCGGCACCTACCGGTCGGTCGATGGTCGAATCTGGAAGAAGCTCTGAAAGGGGCCGCTCCATCGCCAAACGCGCATCAGCTCAGGCCGCCTGCACCGCAACGAGCCACAGCTGCGCGCCTTGTTGTGGCGTCGAGGTCCAGGTCACGTTGTAAGTACCGGCCGCGCCAACCTGCCTCACGGCCACGGCGCACTGCACCAATGCACCAGACGCCAGTACCGAATCGATCACCGTGAACCCGTTGCCGGGCACAGCCGTCTTGTCCAGGTCGACACCCGCATCGCCCCACCACCATGCGACGAGCAGTGCAGGGCCGGTGGTGGTGACACTGGCGCTGGTCAAGGGCTGACCAGACAGCACCTCGCGCCACTGCACATCCTGCACGGCGCCACCATCGGTGATCTCGACAACGCTCAGGGTCGTCTCGTCGGTGACGGTGGGCTTGGCCACGGTGACCACGTGACCGACCATGCCCCGGGCCTTCTGGCAGGTATGCAAGACCGTCCCCGAATTTGGCCAGAGGGTGTAGGTGTGCGCCGCAGCGAGCTGGACGAAGAGATTTCCCGCGTTGTCCATCGGTGCGATGGCGGAAAGAACACCCCGCCCGATGCAGGCCAACAGGGTGCTTCCGATCGTGCGCGTGGACATGCCGGAAGTGGACAGCGATGAGGACGACACGCCATCACGGTTGAAGACGAGCGCGTGGGTGCCGAGGGCAGGCGCCGCTGTTGCAGATGGAGGCGCAGGGGCGGGGGGAGCCGCAGGGGGAGGTGCAGGTGCAGGTGGAGGTGGAGGTGGAGGTGGAGGTGGAGGTGGAGGTGGAGGCGCTGCAGGTGGAGGAGCCGCAGCAGGTGAAGGAGCAGCCAGTGTTGTCTGGCCGCCGGAGCCTCCGCCACAGGACGTGAGCGTTGCAAACCCGGATGTCATGCAGACCGCAGCAAACGCCCACATCCGGCGCAACAGGCCGCGGCGCTCGTTGATCAACGCAAATGCCGCGCTGTCGGAAGGAGGTGAAAGCGAGGACGACGCGGCCGGGTCGGAATCGGCCGCTTGTCGCTCGGCTTGCTGGTCATTCATTGAGACCTCCATAAACATGTGGTTTCAACTGGGCGAACGCGCCAGCGCCTGTCCGCGTGAAAAAAACTCGAATCGTCCTCGCGCCTTGGCTGTAAGTCAAACGGCCCCATTTTTGCTGAAGGGGTGCTTGCGGAGCCATCAAAAGCCATCAAGCAGCGCGGAGGGCCGCCCGACCGCATCGCGCGCCGGGTTGAATTGAAGAATCGCGTGACTAAACTTTGAGGTTCCCTGTTCAGCATGGAGACGCGACATGAGCACCCCGACCGAAGTCGTCCAGCAGGCCTACGCCGCTTTCGGACGCCGCGACATCCCGGGAATTCTGGCCATGCTCACCGACGATGTGGACTGGCGGTTCTACGCCAGCCCCAGCACCGGTATCCCGTACGGGGGCAGGTACACCGGCAAGAAACTCGTGGAAGCCTGGTTCGCCACCCTGGCCGAGAACGATGACATCCAGCAGTTCGAACCGCGTGAGTTCCTGGAAGGACCGGATCACGTGACGGTGCTCGGCTGGAATCGCGCGAGGGCGCTTCCGAACGGGACGGTGTTCGACAGCGAGTGGGTCCACGTGTTCACGCTGAAGGGCGGAAAGATCAGCCGCTGGATCGGCACCGCGGACACGGCCGCTCGGCAGGCGGCCGCGAAGTAGCCGTCCTCCGATTGCCTTGAAGACGAAATCTCTCGAGCGCCCGCACCCGGGCTTGCTCCACAACAGCAGGGAGACCACCATGACCATTGCAGGTCCGATTCCGACCCTCTACGGCGACATGCAGCCGCTCCTCGATTGGCAGGCGGCCTGCGCAGAGACCTTGCTGAAGGCGCAGAGCTTCCAGCTCCAGATGCTGGGCGTCTGTCAGCAGCCTTTTGTCGCAGCCAACCAGGAACTGTGGGACCAATGGGTGGCCCGTTTCGGGGGCGGTGTGCCGTTGGACGGCTGAGCCCGCGGCTTCCGTTCGGTCTATCGACAAGCCCTCTACTTCGCTTCTCGATGTTGCCCAAGACCCAAGTCTGTACGCTCAGTGGGCCACCCTGCGCGCGAAGCTGATCTCCCAGGCGTACCCCAACGGCTGACGCGCGCCCTCGAGGTTCTATCAGCGCGGACTTCCCATGACCTCGAGTTGCGGCGCGGAGTTCACACACCGAACGGCCCCGCCGCAACCATCGGCATCATGACGCTGCGAGGTCCGGCAGCTATGTCTTCTGCCGGAGCAAGGGGCAGCCGAACGGGGCCTGGCAGGTGATCGAGCTCGCTCCCGTCAATTGATGCGATAGCGTCATCGACGCTTCGAACAGGCGACGGTCTGATCGTCGCCATGGCGCTGTGCAATCTTATGAATGGATCGCGGCAAGTCGGCGACGCTGTCAATGCCAACGCCGAGCGCCTCGCTCAGACTGGGGCGACATGTCCGGCGCACCCGAGCGATTGGATGCCGATGACGACATCGAATCGAAGAACCGCCTCCCCTTGCGCGTGAATGCGCCAATTCGCGCGTCAGAACCATCCGCGAAAAATTCGTGGAAGCCGCTGCCTCGTCGTGCCGGATTGCATGGCGAACACGGCCGTTCTATAAGAGAACAAACAAGGGCGCAGCTCTCGAAGGGAGTGTCATGAGTGCAATCGATGCCGTGGGCCGGAGTATCGGCACCCACCGCCGTATCTGCGGTCTGACGTTGTCAGGCTTGTCACAAAATTGCGGAATTGCCAGATCTGCCTTGTCCCAACTTGAGTTGGGACAAGGCAATCCAACGCTCGAGACGTTGTGGGCGATCGCCAACGCCCTCGATGTGCCATTCAGCCAGTTGCTCGGCGATGCACCTCCTTCGGTCGAGATGAAGCATGCAGGCGCGAGCGCCCGTTTCCTGGAGCGATCGATCGGCGAAGACGGTTCGGTCATCGAGACCTACCGCATGTCGATCGAGCCGGGGAGCATCAAGTCGTCGGCAGCGCACCCCGTTGGCGTCAAGGAGACCGTGGTCGTCACCGAAGGCGCAGCGCTGGTTGGCGATGCGCGTCATCCCAAACGCTTCAGCGCAGGTGAAACCTACGCATTCGCTGCCGACCTGCCTCATGTGTACGGCGCCATTGACAGGCGCGCCCAGATGATGGTCTTCGTGCACTACCCTCCGTCGTCGGCGACGGAGGGCGGCGACGCCATCGTGCTCGATTGGCCGGGATCCGACACGGACTGGGAGGGCGTGAGGAGCCTCGCCTCTCGTCTTCTCATCGAAGTAGCCAATGGCGTCCGGGTCCGACTTCTTCGATTTCGCAACTGCGATTCAGACGAGGAAGCCGCCTTGCTCGATCTGCGGGCGCACGCGCTTGCAGAGCTTCAGCAGGGCACGTGGCCTGTTCACGCGTTTGTCGGCGTGGATCGACATGGCCCTTACTTGGCAGTACTGTCTTCGCAGTTCACTGATGCTTTCGACATGCGCCTTGACGTCGATGACCCGCGCGGTTTCATGTCTCAGGCGGTGCGTTTGTGCCGCCTCGCGGAGTCCCCGGCGGCCATTGCGGCCGGGGACGACCCATCGGCCGGCGCGCCGGGCTGGACGATGGAAGCCTTGGCATGCGAGGTCGCGCTGCAGCGAGGCGAGTTGCGCTTGCCTCGACAGCTGGCGTCGCTCGCAGGGCGCGAGAACCGCAAGGCGGCTGCAGACACTGAGGATGAGTCTTTTTCGAGCCGTATCGACGTCGACCACTACGACGCCTTCGAACTGCTGCATCCGGCTTATGCGCGTCAGGTGGTCGCCATGGCGCAGGACATCCTGACCTTTGGCGAAGGGGAGGCAACGCGGAATGCGATCGACATCGGTACCGGACCGGGAATCCCACTGCTGATGCTGCATGAACTGCTTCCGATGCAGCGCACCCTGGCAATCGAGCCCGACGACGTGGCCTTCGCTTGCTTGCAGGAGAACGTGCGAGGCGTCGCAAGCATTGCGCTCCATCACGGTGGCTTTCTCGAGTTTTGCGCCCCGCAGGGACACGCGGCGCTGTTGACCTCGGTGGGTGCATCCCACCATTTCAATACCGGGCTCATGCTGCAGAAAGCCATGCGGCTGTTGCGACCCGGCGGAATTCTCTGCATCGCCGATGAATTCCTGCCCGAGTTCGGCAGCGCGAGCGAACGAGACGGCGCGCTGGTGCGTCACCACAGTGCCTACATTCTTTCGGCAGTGGCATCGATCGAACGTACCGGAGTTCGGGTTCCCGAAGACGACGATGGCAGCATCTTCCACGCCTTCCGCCATGCGCTTGCAATGGCAGTGATCGACGCCGAGTGCGGCCAAGCGACGAGGGCCGCCAAGCGCTGCAGAAGTCTGTATGCGGAGTTGCGGCAGTCTGCGCTGGACAAACAGCCTGCACATGCCGTCGGCGCGTTCACGCGCTTCTTCTGGCTGGAATTGCAGGCGATGGTCGCTGGCTTCGACTACGAGGTCGAGCGCAAGACATTCGCTCGCCGGTTCGTGGAACTGGGGCGCCTGGCCGGATTGGAGTTGCTGCGACATCGCCGTGTGTTCGCCACCGTGCGAGCCGATCACTGGGGTGGGGGCACCCATGTGCTCGCGTTTCGCCGGCCACTTCCTCTTTGATGCCTGATGTGATCCGCGCCCTTCTGCGAGGCCTCGTCGCCAGCCTCTCCATCGCCGTCGGCTATCTGCCCATCGCCTTCTCATTCGGTCTGGCTGCGGTCGAGGCCGGCCTGTCGCCGAATGCCACGCTACTGATCTCGGCGGCCGTGTTCGCGGGGGCCAGCCAGTTCCTGTTGATCGCGCTGCTGGTCTCGGGCGCCGCGTGGTGGACCGCGGTTCCCACGGTGCTGTTGATGAATGCGCGCCATCTGTTCTATGGACCCGCACTGGTGAATCGATTGCCGGCGCGGACGGCGCCGCTGCCTGCTCCATTGCTGGCATTCGGGTTGACCGACGAAGTCTTCGCGACCGCCTTGAGCAAGGTCGACCGCGTGCCTGCGGCGGAGCGCGAGACGTGGCTGGTCGGGCTGCAACTGGGGGCCTACAGCGCCTGGTTGCTCGGCACCTGGCTGGGGACGCGCCTGTCGGGCCGGATCGACCTGTTGCCCGACTTTGCGCGTGATGCGCTCGGCTTCGTGCTGCCGGCCTTGTTCCTTTCGCTGCTGCTCGAAATCGGCGTCGCGCGCTGGAAGATGCCGATCCTCGTCGCCGCAGCGTCGGCCGCAGTCTTGCTGGCGGTGTTGCCGGCCCACCATGCCCTCGCGCTGGGCATCGTGGCCGGCGCGCTGGCCCATGCCATTGCAAGGCCAAGGGCATGAACAAGTCCGTCGTCTCGATCATTCTTCTGTGTGGCCTGGGCACCTTCCTGCTGCGCTGGCTGCCGCTATGGCATGCGCGTCGCGCGGCCGACCGTGCGTCGACCCGCGCCGGGAGATGGCGCCGGCTCTTCGAAGGGGTGGGGCCGGCGGCCATCGCCGCATTGCTCGCGGTCTCGCTGGCTGGCTATTTCCCGCAGGCGCTGGCACCGGCGCGAGCCGCCGGGCTGATCCTTGCGCTGGCGGCGGTCGCCGCGAGCAAGCGCTGGATCGGTGGCATCGCATGGCCCACGCTGGTGGGTGCCCTGGCCTACGGGGTGGCGATGCGCTGGGTGGCCCCTGCACTGCCCTGAGCGCCAGTCGATCCCTCAAGCGTCGCGCCAACGCGTCATCGCCTGCCATTGTTCCGGGGCTGATCTCGAAGCGCCCGGGACGCCCGGCGATAGATCAGGACCATGGCGACCAGGCCGACGAGAGCCGCCAGGTTCGCCGCCAGGGCGAGCGCGAACAGGAGGCCCGCCACATCCGCCATGAGAAGCGCCACCGCCAGCGAAGCCGCCCACAGCCCGCCCCACCTGAGGATGTACAGGTCCATGTAGGTCTTGAGCCAGACGTCGTTCCTCCGTGCGATGGCTTCGGCCTCTTCTGCAGACGCCTCGGGCGCCACCTGCTCAAGGAAACTTTTCGGGGACCAGAAGCGATTCCAGACGGATGCGGGGCGAGGTTCTGAGGGGCTCATCGAGACGGAGATTACCCGCTGGCGAGAGGCCTGCCGCGCTCGGACCGGTTCGCAGATTGACGGGGTTCGCCGGCAGTGCGTTCAGCCGCCGCCGTCGAGGGTGTTCACCAGCAGCTGCCCCAATTCGGCGCGCCGCGCCGCTCCCATGCGCGGCTTGATCGCCGCAATCGAGATGGCGGCGAACGGCGCGCCCGCATTCGGAATCACTGCGCCGACGCCGCCCACGCCCTGCGTCACGGTGTCCACCAGCTCCGCGTAGCCGGTCCGGCGCGTGCGCGCGATCACCTTGCTGATCTGCGACGGGGTCAGCCCCGCGGCATCGAAGGCCGGCGCGTGCTGGGTGCGGATTCGCGCGATCTCGTCGTCGGGCGCGGCCGACAGCATCGCCAGTCCGCCCACGCCGATGCCCAGGGGGCGGATGTCGCCGACGCGGGTGCTGAAGATCTTCACCGGGAAGGCGCCGTCTTCGCGCGCGAGGCAGACGGTGTAGTCGCCCTGGCGCGCCAGCAGGAACACGGTGTCTTCGGAGATGCGTGCCAGGCGCTGCAGCATCGGCTGGTACGACCCCAGCAGCGGCGCGCGCTTGAGCGACGCAAAGCCCAGTCGCATCGCTTCGAGGCCGAGCCGATAGCGGCGCGTGGCGGCGTCGCGCTCGGCGAACTGTTCCTCGACCAGGCAGGTGAGCAGGCGGTGCGCCGTCGATCGCTCGAGCTGGGTGAGGGCGACCACTTCGTTCACCGCCAGGCCTTCCTCGTGGTGCGCGCCCAGCACCCGCAGGACCTGGAGCGAACGCCGCATGTTCTGGGCCCCCGGGGTTTCCATAGGTTTGCTCACGATGTGGGATTTCTCGCAGTTGTTGATCGCAGGATGAGCATACCCGTCCGACCATCGGCGCTTCCCCGTATGCAGGAACTTCGATGACTGAACCCCTTCTCCTGATCGAGCAGACCGGCGCGGTGCGCCGCATCTGGCTCAATCGCCCGCAGGCGCGCAATGCCCAGAGCCAGCAGATGCTCGACGAACTCGACGCTGCCTTCGAGTCCGCGCGCACCGACGAGGCAACCCGCGTGGTGGTGCTCGCCGCCAGGGGCGCGCACTTCTCGGCCGGGCACGACCTGAAGCAGGCGCAGGCGGAGCGCGCCGAGTTCACGGTGGAGGAACGCTGGGCCTATGAGGAGCAGCGCTACTTCAACTACTGCATGCGCATCTGGGACTTCCCCAAGCCGACCATCGCGCAGGTGCAGGGCGCCTGCGTGGCGGCGGGCTTCATGCTGGCCAACATGTGCGACCTGCTGGTCGCGTCGGAAGACGCCTTCTTCTCGGACCCGGTGACGCACACCATGGGCGCGGCGGCGACGGAAGTGCTGATCCATCCCTGGGTCCTGGGCTTGCGCCAGGCGAAGGAGCTGCTCTTCACCGGCGAGCGCCTGTCGGCGGCGGAGGCCAAGGCGCTCGGCATGGTGAACCGGGTGGCTGCCAACGACCGCCTGGACGAGGAGACGATGGCGCTGGCGCAGCGCATTGCCAAGGCGCCGCCCTTCGCGCTGCAGATCCTGAAGAAGTCGCTCAACCGCTCGGTGGACGTGCAGGGCATGCGCCACGCGCTGTCGGCGCATTTCGACGTGCACCAGCTGAGCCATGTGAGCGAGGAGTACCGGCAGACCAAGGAAGCGGGCCTGGCCAACGCGATCATCAAGGGAGCGCGGGCATGAGCGTTTCCGCGCGTCACCGCCTCGGCCCGCTGCTTCAGCCGCGCTCGATCGCCATGGTCGGCGCCAGCAACCAGGCCGGCCGGATCGGCGGCATGCCGCTCGATCTGCTGCGTCATTTCGGCTATGCGGGCCAGGTGTTCCCGGTCAACCCCAAGTACCAGGAGGTCTTCGGCTACACCTGCTATCCCGACATCGAATCGCTGCCCGAGGCGCCCGACCTGGTCGTGCTGGCCATCGGCGCGGAAGACGTCACCGCCATGCTCGAGCGCTGCCACGCCAAGGGCATTCCGGCCGCCATCGTCTACGCGGCCGGCTTCGCCGAGGCGGGCGCGGCCGGCGAAGCCCTGCAGCGCACGCTGGAGGACTTCGTCGCGCGCAGCGGGATGGTGGTGGCCGGGCCCAACTGCATGGGCTTCGCCAACCTGAACCTGCAGGCGCACACGGCCTTCGCCTCGGTGTTCCGCAACGTGCCGCCGCAAACGCAGCCCGGCCGGGTGAGCGTGCTCACGCAGAGCGGCAATGTCTGCTCGGCGGTGTTCGCGCTGATCCGGCGGCTCGGCGTGCCGGTCAGCCAGTTCATCAACACCGGCAACGAGGCGACGCTGGAGTTTGCCGAGTACCTCGAGTTCCTGGCGCAGGACGAGGAGACCGATTGCGTGATCGGCTACGTCGAGCAGCTGCGCAACGGCCGGCGCTTCATCGACGCCGCGCTGTCTCTCGCCGCGCAGGGCAAACCGCTGGTGATCTACAAGGCGGGCGAAACCGAGAAGGGCTCGGAGGCCGTGCGCTCGCACACCTCGGCGCTGGCCGGCGACCTGGCGCTCTACCAGGCGGGCTTCGAGCAGCTCAACGTGATCCGCGGCACCGACTTCGCGCAGATGGCCGACCTGGCCTACCTCAGCGGCTTCCGCCGGCGCGAGGGTGGCCGCCGCGTCGCCATCGTGACGATGTCGGGCGCGCTGGGCGCCATCCTGGCCGACAAGCTGATCGGCGCGGGCCTGGACGTGCCGACGCTGCCGCCCGCGCTGCAGCAGGCGCTGCGCGACGGCATCCCCGACTACGGCATGGTGTCGAACCCGGTCGACGTGACCGGCAACGTGGTGAACCAGCCCGACTTCGTGCGGACCATCTTCACCGCGCTGGCGGAAAGCGACGCGATCGACACCGTGATCGTCTATGCGCCGGGCTACCTGCTCGACCGCATGGCCGACACGCTGGTCGACGTCTGCGCGCGCTTCCCGCGGCTGTTCGTGGCCATCGACACGGGCGCCGCACAGTGCCGCGCGCGGCTGGCCGATGCCGGCGTGCCGGTGTTCGACGACCTCGGCCGCGCCACGCAGGCGCTGGCGCCGTACTGCCTCTGGCTGGCGCGCCGTTCGGCCGTGGCGCGCTGGGCCGCCTTGCGCGCCGCACCGCCGCGGCACGACGCCGCGCCGGCGCTGCCCGCCCGGCTCAACGAACACGACACGAAGGCGCTGCTCGCGCGCTACGGCGTGCCTTCGCTGCCGGAGCATGTCTGCGCCGATGCCGACGCTGCCGTGCGGGCGGCCGGGCAGATCGGCTGGCCGGTGGCCCTGAAGATCCTCAGTGCCGACATCGCGCACAAGACCGAGGCCGGCGGCGTGCGCCTGGACATCGGCGATGCGGCCTCGCTGCGCACGGCCTGCGCCGAGGTGCTCGCCGCCGCGCAAGCGTACGACCCGTCCGCGCGCATCGATGGCCTGCTGGTGCAGCCGATGGCGCGCGGCGGCGTGGCCGAGCTGATCGCGGGCGTCACGCACGATCCGGTCTTCGGCCCCGCGCTCACCGTCGGGCTCGGCGGCGTGCTGACCGAGCTCTACCGCGACGCCAGCCACCGGCTGCTGCCGGTCGACGCGGGCATGGTCGGCGACATGCTGCGCGCGCTGAAGGCCTGGCCGCTGCTCGACGGCTTTCGCGGTCGGCCGCTGGCCGACGTCGAGGCCGCCTGCGCCGGCATCGCCGCGCTGTCCGATGCCGCCACGGCGCTCGGTGCGCAGGCCGAGGACGTCGAGATCAATCCGCTGCAGGTGCGCGCGCGTGGCGCCGGTGCAGTGGCGCTCGATGCGCTGGTTCTGGTTCGCCCCGCTCTTTGAAAATCACTCCAGGAGACCCCCGATGAAAACGTCCTTGATGAAGACCGTGTCCGCCGCGGTGCTGGCTGTCGCGGCATCGCTGCTGGCGCCGGCGGCCGCGCTCGCGCAGGCCTATCCCGACAAGCCGATCCGCATGGTGCTGCCGTTCCCGCCCGGCGGCGTGACCGACCTCCTGGCGCGCGCGCTCGCCGAGAAGCTCTCGCCGCGCCTGGGCCAGCCGGTCATCGTCGACAACAAGCCGGGCGCCGGCACGGTGCTGGCGTCCGACTTCGTCGCGCGTGCGCCGGCCGACGGGTACACGCTGCTGCTGGCCGCCTCGTCGCTCGGCACCGCGCCGCTGCTCTACGACAAGGTCGGCTACGACGCCATCAAGAGCTTCGCGCCGGTGACGCAGGTCGCGTCCGTGGTGCACGTGCTCGTCGTCAACCCGCAGCTTCCGGTCAAGTCGGTGGCCGAGCTCGTGGCGTACGCGAAGCAGAACCCCGGCAAGCTCAACTACGCTTCGACGGGCATGGGCACCTCCACCCATCTCGAAGGCGAGCTCTTCAAGAGCATGGCCAAGACTTTCATGGTGCACATTCCGTACAAGGGCAGCGGCCCGGCGTTGACCGATGTGGTGGGCGGCCAGGTCGGCGTCATGATCGATGCGCTCGGCTCCTCGGGGCCGTTCATCAAGTCCGGCAAGCTGCGTGCGCTGGCGGTGACGACGGCCAAGCGCTCGCAGTCGATTCCCGAACTGCCGACCGTCGCCGAATCCGGCCTGCCCGGCTACGAGGCGATGCCCTGGCTGGGCCTGGTGGCGCCGGCCGGCACGCCCCAGCCGGTGATCGACCGCCTCCATCGCGAGATCGTCGAAGTCCTGAAAGAGCCCGAGCTGCGCGAGCGCTTCAAGGGCTGGGGCCTGGACATCATCGGCAACACGCCCGCCGAATTCGCCAGCTTCCTGCGCCGCGACATCGACCAGTGGGCGCGCGTGATCGCCAGCGCCAGGATCAAGGCCGACTGATGCAGGAGTCTTGCGAAGCGGAGCGCCGCACATGAGGCTCGCGCTCACCGAAGAACAGACGCTGATCCAGTCCAGCGCGCTCGACTGGCTGGCGGGCCGATATGACTTCCGCCAGCGCGAGGCCGGCCTGCATCGCGACGGCGGCTCGCCCGTGGCCTGGGCTGCGTTCGCGGAGATGGGCTGGCTGGGCCTGCCGATTCCGGAAGACGCCGGCGGGCTGGGCCTGGGGCCGCTCGAGGCGGGCTTGCTGATGCAGGCCTTCGGCAGGCACCTGGTGGTCGAGCCGTGGCATGCGTGCGTGCTGCAGGCCGCGCGGCTCCTGGCCCTCGCGGGCACGGCGGCACAGCAAGCCGAATGGCTGCCGTCGCTCATGGCGGGCGAGCGGCGGCTGGCCCTGGCGCACGCCGAGCCCGGCGATCGGCTGCCATGGGCGCAGCGGCGCACGACGGCGGCGCGGACCTCGTCCGGCTGGCGCCTCGACGGTGCGAAGCGCCCATCGATGGCTGCGCCCGGCGCTGCGGCTTGGATCGTCTCGGCCACGGTCGACGGCGGCACGCGGCTGTTCATGGTCGAGCCGTCTGCGGACGGGGTGCAGGCAGACGCCTACGACACCAGCGCGGGCGGACGCGCGGCCGACATCGTCTTCGCCGGCACGCCGGCGATCCTGCTGGGCGACGAAGGCGACAGCGACATGGATGCACGGCTGAACCGGGTGCTGGCCGAAGGCCTGGTCGCGCTCGGGTGGGAGGCCACGGGCGCCATGCAGGCGGCGCTGGCGCAGACCACCGCGCACACGCAGCAACGCAGGCAGTTCGGCCAGAGCCTGTCGCAGTTCCAGGTGGTGCAGCATCGGCTGGCAGAGATGGCGGTGCACTGTGCGGAGGCGCAAGCGGTCTGCGAGCTGGCATCGATGCGGCTCGCGCTGTCGCCCGACGCGGGCCCCGAGCTGGCGGCCCTGGTGAAGAACAAGGTCGGCCGCGCCGCACGCTTCGTCGCGCAGGAGGCGGTGCAGTTGCACGGCGCGATGGGCGTGTGCGAGGAGCTGCCGATCGCCGCGACCTTCCGGCTGCTGCTGGCCTTCGGGCAGCAGGGCGGCGATGCGGCGTCGCATGCGTTGCGGCACGGTCGGGAACTCATGGCCAACGGTGCCTTCGGCTGCAGCCAGACGCTCCACGATCGCGCGACGACGATGGAAGGACACAGCGCATGAATCTCGAACTCGAACCCGCCGACCGGGCCTTTCGCGAAGAAGTGCGCGACTTTCTCGCCGCCAACCTGACGGCTGCCCTGCGGGACGGACAGCGCAGCACCACGTCGATGTACCCGGCGCCCGAAGTCTCGACGCCGTGGCAGAAGGCGCTGCAGGCCAAGGGCTGGCTCGTGCCGCTCTGGCCCGTGGCGTGGGGCGGCACCGGCTGGAGCGCACTGCAGCGCTTCATCTTCGAGACCGAATGCGCACTGGCCGGCGCGCCGCTGGTGCATCCGATGGGCGTGCGCCTGGTGGGGCCGGTGATCCTGCGCTACGGCACCGAGGCGCAGAAGCGCCGCTACCTGCCGCGCATCCTGTCGAGCGAGGACTACTGGTGCCAGGGCTTCTCGGAGCCGAATGCCGGGTCGGACCTCGCGTCGCTGTCGCTGAGTGCGCGGGCGGACGGCAGCGACTATGTGCTCGACGGCACCAAGATCTGGACCAGCTACGCGCACAAGGCCAACCGCATGTTCGCGCTGGTGCGCACCAGCACCGAAGGCAAGAAGCAGCAGGGCATCAGTTTCCTGCTGGTCGACATGAACCTGCCGGGCATCTCGGTGCGGCCGATCGCCACGATCGGTGGCGACCACGAGGTGAACGAGGTGCACTTCGACGGCGTCCGGGTGTCGCAGGCCGACCGCATCGGGGAGGAGAACGCGGGCTGGGATTGCGCCAAGTACCTGCTCGAGTTCGAGCGCGGCGCCGGCATCTTCAGCCCGCGGCTGCGTTCGCAGTTGAAGCGCGTGGCCGAGGCGCTGCGCGTGCCCGGCGCTGCGAACGACGAATTGCTGCGCCGCTTCGGCGAGGTGGCGTCCGATGTCGACACCTTCGAGTGGCTGGAGCTGCGCACCATGGGCGGCCTGGCGCCGGGCGCCAACCCCGGACCGGTGTCGTCGATCCTCAAGCTGCGGGCCAGCCGGCTCAAGCAGGCGATCGGCGAACTGGGCGTGGAAGCCCTCGGCAGTGACAGCCTGCGCTGGCGCAGCGACCCCGCCGATGGCCGCAACGCCGCGGCGACGCTGGTGCCGGAGTACTGCAACAGCCGCGCCTACACCATCTTCGGCGGGGCGGCGGAGGTTCAGCTGGGGCTCATTGCGCGCACTGTGATGAATGCCTAGGCCCGAGCGGCCTTGCCGCCTGTTCGCCTTCGGGTGAGCGCCAGGTTGGCCGTCATCATGGCCGCGATCAGCGTGACCAGCCACGAGAAGTACACCCACAGCAAAAACATGGGGAGCGCGGCGAACGCCCCATACAGCGCCTTGTACGTGGGTACCTTGGCGAGGTAGGCGGTGAAGCCGCGCTTGCCCAGCTCGAAGGCCACGCTGGCGATCAGGCCGCCCGCGATGGCGTCGCGCAGCCGTACCTGGGTGTTCGGAACGAGGTAGAACATGCTGGTCAGTGCGATCACGCCGAGCATGAACGGCCCGAGGTCGAGCACGAAGGCGAGCGATCGCGGCAGCGCGCCGATCAGCCCCATGGAGCTGCCCAGCAAGTAAGACGTGGCCCAGAGGCTCAGACCCAGCACGGGCGGCCCGACCGCCAGCATCAGCAGGTACAGGCCGACCCGCCTGAACAACGGCCGATTCTTGCGGACCTGCCACATCTGGTTCAGTGCGTTCTCCACGGTCAGCAGCATCGCGATGGCCGCGCCCAGCAGGAAGAGGGAGCCGACCCAGGTCAGGCCGCTGGCGTTGGCGGCGAACTGGTTCAGGTACTTCAACACCGTGCGCGCGATGTCCGCCGGAAGCAGCCGGCTCAACAGGATCTCCTGAAGCGCGTCCTTGAAGCGCCTGAAGATCGGAAAGTGCGTGAACAGCGCGAAGCTCGCGGCCAGCAAGGGCACGATGGACAGCAGGGTCGTGAAGGTCAGGCTGCCGGCGACCTGGGGCAGGCGCTCTTTCCTGGCGCGTTGGAATGTCAGGCGGGTCAGGGTGAACATGGATCGCTGAAAGAAATTCGACTGGCTTCGCGGGCCAAGGGTTGCCGCCGCCGGATGGCGATTGTGACGGCTGACGTCGATCGCTTCGGTCGCGGGGCCGGCGGACCTCGACAGCCGTTGGGCCGCGCAGCATACTGGCGCGGGCCTGGCCATCGCCTCAGGGGGAGTTCGTTCCGGTGGCACCGGAGTCGTCAACGCCCCACGGTACTGGAGATCCGCATGACCACGCAAGGCTTCACCGAATCGCATGCGCCGCAGGCGCTGGACCTGCTGATCGTCGGTGCCGGCTTCGGTGGCCTCTGCATGCTGCGCAAGGCGCGCGCGATGGGCCTGTCGGCGCTGGTGCTCGAGGCCGCGCCCAGCGTGGGCGGCACCTGGTACGCCAACCGCTACCCCGGTGCCCGCGTCGACATCCAGAGTCTGGAGTACTCGTTCTCGTTCAGCGAGGCCCTGCAGCAGGAATGGCAGTGGAGCGAGCGCTATGCCTCGCAGCCCGAACTGCTGCGCTACGCCAACCACGTGGCGGACCGCTTCGAGCTGCGCGACGACATCCGCCTGAACACGCGCGTGACGTCGGCCCGCTTCGACGACGACGGGCAGCGCTGGCAGATCGGCGGCACGGACGCGGATGGCTCGGCGCAGGCCTGGCACGCGCGCTTCGTCGTGCTGGCCAGCGGGCCGCTGTCGACACCGAACACGCCGGCCTTTCCCGGCCTGGAGAGCTTCGCCGGGCCGGTCCTGCACACGGCCGACTGGCCGCATGCGCCGGTCGATTTCGGCGGCCGCCGTGTGGGCGTGATCGGCACGGGTTCCTCGGCGGTCCAGGTGATCCCGCGCATCGCGCAACAGGCGGCGTCGGTGACCGTGTTCCAGCGTACCGCCGCCTACGTGGTGCCGGCCCACAACGGACCGCTCGATCCGGCGCACGAGGCCCGCGTGAAAGCCGACTACCCGGGCTTCCGGGCCCGCAATCGCCAGATGCGCACCGGCTTCGGCTGCGAGCTGCCCTCGAACCCGGACTCGGCGCTGGCGGCGAGCCCCGAAGAGCGCGCAGCGGCGTTCGAGGCCCGCTGGCGCTTCGGCGGGTTCTCCATGCTCAGTGCCTTCGCCGACCTGATGACGGATCTGCGGGCCAACGCACTGGCGGCCGAGTTCGTGCGCGGCAAGATCCGCGAGAAGGTCCGCGACCCGGCGACGGCGGCGCTGCTCTCGCCGCAGCAGCCCATCGGCTGCAAGCGCATGTGCGTGGCCGACGATTACTACGAGACCTTCAACCGGCCGAACGTGCACCTGGTGGACGTCGGCGCGCAGCCGATCGAGGCCATCACGCCGGGCGGACTGCGCACCGGCGGGCGCGAGCACGCCTTCGACACGCTGGTGCTGGCCACCGGCTTCGACGCCGTCACCGGCACGCTGATGCGGATGGACCTGCGCGGCCGCGGCGGCCTGCGCATCCAGGACAAGTGGCGCGACGGGCCGCTGAACTACCTGGGCCTGACGGTGGCCGGCTTCCCGAATCTCTTCAACATCGCCGGCGCGGGCAGCCCCGCGGCCTTCACGAGCGTCATCCTCTCGATCGAGCACCACGTGGACTGGATCGCCGAGTGCATCGCCTGGCTCGACGCACAGGGCCACGCCACGATCGAGGCCACCGGCGAGGCCGAGGGCGCCTGGGTCGCGCAGGTCAACGCGATCGCTGCCCACACGGTGTTCCTGAGCTGCAACTCCTGGTACCTGGGCGCGAACATCCCGGGCAAGCCGCGCATGTTCATGCCGCTGGCCGGCGGATTTCCGGCCTATGCGGAACGCTGCGCGGCGGTGGCCGGTCGGGGCTACGAAGGCTTCGCGCTGGGCTGATGGCAGCGCCGACGTCCAACGCGCCGAGGCGAGTTCACTCGCTTAGACTTGATCCATGCCGCGCCATTCAGAACGTCACCGCAATCATCGGATCGGCTGGCTGCGCGCCGCCGTGCTCGGTGCCAACGACGGCATCGTTTCGACGGCCAGTCTCGTCGTCGGCGTAGGGGCGGCCGGCGCGAGCCATGCCACTGTCGTGATGACCGGTGTGGCGGGCCTCGTGGCTGGCGCCATGTCGATGGCTGCGGGCGAATATGTGTCGGTCTACTCGCAGGCTGATACCGAGCGGGCCGATCTGGCCCGCGAACGCATGGAGCTGGATACGGACCCTGCCGCCGAGCAGCGCGAACTGACTGCCATCTACGTCAAGCGAGGGCTCGAGCCTGCCCTGGCGCGGCAGGTGGCCGTCGATCTGATGAACCATGATGCCCTGGGTGCCCATGCACGGGACGAACTCGGCATCTCCTCGGGTCTCGGGGCGAATCCGGTGCAGGCTGCCTTGGCCTCGGCCGCCAGCTTCGCGGTGGGTGCCGCGCTGCCGCTGGTCGTCGCGATGCTGGCGCCCGAACGCAGCCTGATTCCCTGGGCGGCGGGCACTTCGATGGCCTTCCTCGCGTTGCTGGGCGCCATTGCCGCGCGTGCAGGCGGGGCAGGCGTTCTCCGGGGGGCTTGGCGCGTTGCCTTTTGGGGAGCGCTGGCGATGGGGGTTACCGCAGGCGTTGGCCGCCTGTTCGGTACGCCCGTCTGATGACTCTGCGGCGGCTTGACCTGGCGTCGAAGCCGCTGCAATCCGGCATCATGGCCGGCCGTCGCCTGGAGCCCCCATGGAAAAGATCGATCTCAAGAAACAACTGAAGCATCTCTATCAACCTTCCGCCAAGGCGGTGGTGCAGGTCGATGTGCCGAGCTTCAGGTTCCTCATGGTCGACGGGCGGGGCGATCCCGGCACGTCGCAGGCCTATGCGCAGGCCGTCGAGGCCCTGTTCTCCGTTGCCTACACCGCCAAGTTCATGGTCAAGAAGGGGCCGCAGGCGACCGACTATGCCGTCATGCCGCTCGAAGGGCTCTGGTGGGCCGATGACATGTCCGCCTTCGTCGCCAACGACAGGGAGCAATGGAACTGGACGATGATGATCATGCAGCCGGACTTCGTCGCCGACGAAGTCATCGAAGCGGCGATGGCCGAAGTGCGACGGAAGAAGGCACTGCCGGCCATCGACAAGCTACGGCTGGAGCGCTTCCCGGAGGGGCCGTGCGCCCAGGTGCTGCATCTTGGACCCTTCTCGGATGAAGGCCCCACGGTGGAGCGACTGCACGATTTCATCGATGCGCGAAGTGGCCGGGCCGGCAAGCATCACGAGATCTACCTGAGCGACATCCGGCGAGCCGATCCCGCGAAATGGAAAACGGTCATTCGCCAACCGATGAAATGATCCTGCTGCGGCATTCCGCTGCGGAGCCAAAGAGCGCATGGCCCCCGTGAATTCGCAAGTCAGTCCAGGTAGTCGAGAAACAGCGGCGTCACTTCCTGGAGAAAAGAAATCTCCGTCGCGGCGATGCTTCGGGGTTCCAGGTCGAAATGAATGAACGTGCCATAGGGCGTCCCGCACTCGCGCGTCAGCAGCCGCCCGTAGTACGACTCGACGAGACCGACATAGGGGCGGTAGCTCATCAGGGCCTCGTCCTTGGAGACGTGGCCGGTCACGAATTCGCCCTGTTCCATCGCGTGCTTGCAAAAGCTCTTGTCCAGAGGAACCGCTTTCAACCAGGTGCGGTATTCGGAATTGCGGTCGAAGACGTGCTCCGCGCGCATCGCGTCGCCGCTCAACTTGTAGATGGCCGTGTATCTGTAGTCCGTCCTGTCATTGAGCAGCGCCAACGCAGGGCGAATCCCATGGGTGGCAAGAACGTTGTGAACCGCTGCTGTCTGCGCGGAATATTCAAGCTCGGGCATAGGGGATCACGGGTTGGGCGAACTGGGAAAGTCTTGGCGGGGGCGCGTCGGCACGGATTCTATTGACGCCCCCCAAAGCCCGGGATGCAGGGGACAAATGACCTCGGCCGGCCCCGGAAATGTCGGGCTCGTTCGACAAGCCTGCATCTCGCGCCGGCGCCGCCGCCCGGCGCTCACAGCGAGGAATCGGGTGCCAAGGCAGATGTGCAGAGGGGCGTGGCGGCCTAGGGGGAACTGCCTCTTGACTCTCGCGCCGCAGGCGTTTTATGTTCAATACCGTACGGACGCCGGTGCTGAAACTCGCGCCTGTCGCGGGGCCGTTTTCAGGTGTTCTCCGGTGGTCGAAGCGCGGGAGTCTTGCCATGGTGACCGCCACCGATGCGCGATTGAACGACTTGCTCGCGGCGCTGCCCGACGCCGAATTGGCGCGCTGGCTGCCATTGATCGAATTCATCGACTTGCCGCTCGGCCACGTGCTTTACGAGCCCGGGGCGAAGCTCAGCCATGTGTACTTTCCGACCAGCGCCATCATCTCCCTGTTGTACGTGCTGGAGAATGGCGCCTCCGCGGAGCTCGCCGTCGTGGGGAAGGATGGCATCGTCGGGATATCGCTCTTCATGGGGGGCGGCTCCACGCCGAGCCGCGCCGTCGTCCAGAGTGCCGGCAAGGGCTTGCGGCTCGGCGCCAAGGCGCTGCAGGACGAGTTCAATCGGGGCGGCTCCGTGCTGCACCTGCTGCTGCGCTATACGCAGGCACTCATCACGCAGATGTCGCAGACGGCCGTTTGCAACCGCCACCATTCCCTCGACCAGCAGCTGTGCCGCTGGCTGCTGCTGAGCCTGGATCGTCTGCCGGGTGACGTTCTGGCGATGACCCAGGAACTGATCTCCAACATGCTTGGGGTTCGTCGCGAAGGGGTGACCGGAGCCGCGGTTCAGCTGCAGGCCGCGGGACTGATTCGCTACGCGCGTGGCCGCATCACGGTGCTCGACCGGCCTGGCCTGGAGAAGCGATCCTGCGAATGCTACGAGGTGGTCAGGAAGGAATACGACCGGCTGCTTCCTCGCAGTCCGCCTCGCGCCCGCGCGCCAGGCTGCTAAGTGCGGTATCGAACAGACCGAAAGTCCTTGGGCTTTTAAGGTCCGGTCCATCGACCGCGCGCGTGGAAGCCAGCAGTCTCCAGGCGCAGGTGTCGCAGGTCGTGGGGTGACGGCTGCCGAGCCTTTCAGGGAGGAACTGCGAGATGCCATCCAGGATGGACTTCGAGCGCTCGTCGGGCGAGGCGCAGTGGCTCGACAGCGAGTGGTTCGATGCGTCGCGAACCGGGAACGCCCCGGAGTTGCCGGCTGCCTTTCCCGAGCAGACGCCCGCGCAGGCCAAGGCACTGCGGCGAGAGAAATCCCTCGTCGGAGCCTGCCTGCTGGTCGCATTGGCGGGCTCGGTGCTGGCCTTGGTCGCGTGCACGGGCGAGCCTTTCGAGCAGGACATGGAGCGCATCACCATGCGGGCCGGCTGCGAACACAAGCTGGCGCGTGCCGTGACAACCCCTTGAGGCAGTGCCGCAGGAGCCACGCGTGACCCGCTTGTCCGATGAACAACTGGCGCGGATCCAGAGCTTTCTGTCACGGCTCGAAGCCGAATTGCGGGCCGAAGTGCAAGCACTCAAGGACGCGAAGATCCTGTCGCCCGGAACGCGCTGCCGCGTCATCCAGGGCGAAGTCGACCACGCCGAAATGTGCTTTTCTCTCGGACCTCGGAGTGCCTCGCCTGCTCGGGAGCTGTCGCGCGACGGCCGCTGGCCGTCCTGACGCCAGCCTTGCGCACCCATAGGTCGGCGCACCGGGCTCACCCTGCCGACCGCTCGTACGGCAGCCCATGCACGCGCGCCTCGCGCGCGATGTCATCGTCGCTTCATCGCGACGTCACGGCGACTGCCTAGTCTTGGAATGCCTCGACGCGCCGGCGACACCGCCGTTCGTCGAGCACCCACGATTCCAAGAAACGGAGTGTTGCCCCCATGTATTCCTGGTCCATCCTGCGCGCGCCGGTCGCGCTGTCGATCCTGGCCTGCGCCTTGGCCGCCTGTGGTGGCGGCGAAGGCGGCGGCCTTGGTGGAGCCAACGCTGCCACCGGCACCGCCGGTGCCGGCACGGCCAGCAAGACCACCCAGCCCGCCCCGGCCGCGTCCGACGCGAGCGGCGAGCCCAGCGTGAGCTACGCCCCCTGACGCCTGTTCCAATCCTCGAAACCGACCCTGCCATGACCACACGTCGCAAGTTTCTCCAGAGCTCCACCGGCACCGGCATCGCCGCCGCCACGCTGGCCGCCTTTCCCCCCAGCATCCGCCGCGCGCTGGCCATCCCCGCCCACCACGACACCGGCACCATCAAGGACGTCAAGCACGTGGTGCTGCTGATGCAGGAGAACCGCTCCTTCGACAGCTATTTCGGCACCTTCAGGGGCGTGCGCGGCTATGGCGACCGTTTCACCGTACCCGCGCCCAACGGCAAGAACATCTTCCATCAGACCTACACCAAGACGACGCCGCCCAGCACCTACGTGCCTTACCGCCTCGACGAGAGCAAGGGCAACGCGCAACGCGCCGGCAGCACGCCCCACAGCTGGTCCGATTCGCAGGCGGCGTGGGATCACGGCCGCATGTTCAAGTGGCCGGACGCCAAGAACCTGCTGTCGATGGGCTACTACGACACCGCGGAAGTCCCGTTCCAGCGCGCGCTGGCCGACGCCTTCACGCTGTGCGACCACTACCACTGCGGCATGCACACGGGCACCATCGCGAACCGCCTGTTCTACTGGAGCGGCACCAACGGGCCGAACGGCATCAGCCCGGTCGACGGCAGCAGGGTCGAGGTGGCGGGCTTGAACAATCAGTTCAACGGCGGCAACGACATCGGCCCGTCCACCCAGGGCTGGACCTGGACCACCTATGCCGACCGGCTGGAGCAGGCCGGCGTGAAGTGGAAGGTCTACCAGAGCCTGATCGACAACTTCGGCTGCAACGAGATGATGGGCTTCCGCCATTGGCGCGCTGCCATCGAGCAGATGCCGGTGGCCCGGCGTCCGGTCTATGTCGCGGCCACGGACATCACGCAGCCGGTCACTGCCGCCGGCCCGCTCTACGACCCGGTCATCGACGACGCGCTCAGCCCGCTGGCCAAGGGTTTCGGCAACACCATGCCGCAAGGCTTCCTGGAAACATTCCGCGAAGACATCAAGAACGGCAACCTGCCCGCGGTGTCGTGGATCATTTCTCCGTCCGCCTACAGCGAGCACCCCGGACCGTCGAGTCCGGCCAAGGGCGGCTGGTACGTGCAGGAAGTGCTGGACGCGCTGACCTCCAACCCGGAGGTCTGGAGCAAGACGGTGCTGCTGATCAACTTCGACGAGAACGACGGCTTCTTCGACCACCTGCCGTCGCCGGCGGTGCCGTCGCGCAATGCCGACGGGACGCTGGCCGGCGGCTGCACGCTGGCCGACGCCGACGTGGCCGTCGAATACCACAACTACGCGCCGGCGACCTCGAACCAGCCCGCGATCGACGGCCGGCCCTACGGCCCCGGCCCGCGCGTGCCGATGTGGGTGGTCTCGCCCTGGAGCCGCGGCGGCTGGGTCAACTCGCAGGTCTGCGACCACACCTCGACGCTGCTGTTCCTCGAAAAGTGCTTCGGCGTGGCCGAGCCGCAGATCAGCAAGTACCGCCGCGCCGTCTGCGGCGACCTCACCAGCGCCTTCAACTTCGAGCGCCCGAACAACGAGCCGCTGCCCACCCTGGCCGGACACAGGACCAAGGGCGAGGTCGATGCGCTGACCGCCGCCCAACAGGCGCTGCCGAAGATCATCCCGACGGCCGACCTCCCGCTGCCGGCGCAGGCCACCGGCGTGCGTCCCTCGCGCGCGCTGCCCTACGAGCTCCACACCAGCGCGCGCACGGACTCGGTCAACGGCCGCGTGCAGCTGCTGTTCGCCAACAGCGGCCAGGCCGCCGCCGTGTTCCACGTCTACGACAAGCTGAACCTGGCGGACCGCCTGCCGCGCCGCTACGTGGTCGAGCCCGGCAAGCAGCTCGACGGCCACTGGGCCGCCATGGCCGACAACGCCGGCCTGTACGACCTGTGGGTGCTCGGGCCGAACGGCTTCCACCGCCAGTTCAAGGGCGACCTGAACCGGTTGCGCGCGGGGGGTGTGGCGCTGCCCGAAATCCGCGTGGGCTACGAGAAGCGCCGCGGCGACCTCTACCTTCAGTTGCGCAATGACGGCCGGCGCGACTGCCGCTTCACCGTCCAGTCCAACAAGGTCTACGCGCGCCCCGATGCCCATGGGGCCGGTGACCATGAGGATCGCGACGACCACGAGGGCCGCGGCATGGATCGCAACGGCGCGTCGGGCATTCGGGTCAAGGGGGGCGACCAGAAGAGCATGCGCTGGAGCCTGGACGCCAGCGGCCAGTGGTACGACTTCGTGGTGACCTGCGATGCCGATCCCGCCTTCTACCGGCGCTTCGCCGGCCGGATCGAGACCGGCCGGCACTCGGTGAGCGATCCGGCGATGGGGTTGGCGGACCGCTTCTGAACGAGGGCGTCCGCCGCGCCCTGGTCATCCGGACAGCCTACCTCTTTGGCCCAAGGCGCATGCGCAACCGGCACGATTGAAGTACAAAGCATGTTCTTCAATGGCTTCCAATGAAGGAGGGTCGGATGTTCAGCATCTTTCAGCCCAGCCGAAACGGCCACCTGCGGCGTGTCATGACATTGCTCGAGGAAGCGCAGATGGCGCGCATCGAGCATCAGGCCGCCGCCGAGCACCACGGCGCTCTGGCCCGCATGTACGCGGAGCGCGCGAAGAGGCTCGAGCGCGAGGTCTACGGTTCGGCATCCCTGCCTTCGGGAGACAGCGGGGGCCATCAGAAGTCGGCGGATGACAAGCACGTCGTCTATGCGATGGACGCCAACCGTCGCCTCGACGGCCAGGCCAAGGCGTCGTAGGCGCCTGAAAGTCGCGAGTCAACGCGGCGGCGGCGGCTCCGCAGCCCTCGATGAGGGCGCTCGCACCGGAGCGCGCGAGAAGTCGTACCGCGGCCCCGGCCCGGGGGCGATGGGCGGCCCCAGATCGGCGACGGGCGGCGCGGCCGAGTGCGCGCTGCCGTACTGCGGCCCGGGTCCGGGCGCGATGGGGGGGCCCAGGTCGGGCCCGGTCCGTGCGGCCGCGCGTTCTTCCGCCGTGGTCGAGGGCTCGACCCATGGTCGGCGTGCAGAGGATGGCCGGGCCGCCGGTCGGGCCGTGGCCCGGACCTTGGCTTCAGGGCCCGGCGTCGGCGAAGCCTGGGTCTCGGCGGGCGTCGTCGGTGCCTCCGTGGAGGGCCTTTGCGCGACGGCGGCCGGGGCCGCCGGGGTCGGAGGTGCCTGATCCGGCGAGTCCGCCTGCATCGATTCAGTGGGCCGCTCCGGAGCTGCCGAGGGGATCGGCGGCCTGCTCGGCGCCGGCGCCAGCATGGCCAGGAGCCGCGTGTGCAGCGGCGGCACCCCCGGCTTGCGCGTGACTTCCATCCACCACAGCGTGAAGCCGAGAATCATCGCCAGGCCGACGCAGCCGGCCCGCAACCAGAAGGAGGCCGCTTCGGCCGGCAGGGCGACGATGGAAGTGTCTCCACGCGGGCCATCGTCGGCGCGTGGAGGGCCACCGGAGGACGGGCGGAACGCCATCACCGGGTCGACCCGGGAAAGGCCGGACCCGGGCAACGGGTGGGCGCAGCCCGTGCAGTACTTGGACTTGGCGCGGTTCGACTTTCCGCAGACTTGGCAAACAACCGACATGGTCGCAACTCCCTGGGACAGACGCAGGCATCACTTTGCACCGCTGCCGCGCGCTGTATGTCAGCAGTGTCCTACTTCGCGGCTTCCGCCTGCTCCGGCAGCCAGCCGGTTATTGGCTGATCGCCTCCAGGGCCAGGCGAATCGGGGCATTGGAGATGTGCATCAGGCCGCTGAAGGGTTGATTCATGTCCAGGACGAGGAAGATCGCGCCCGCGACCGAGAGCGAGCCGATGAAGAGTGCCACCAGGACGGTCCCGTTGCTGCGGGTGAGAAAGCCGAACCCGACGAAGAGCACGACCAGCCAGAACACCAGCACCACGAGGAACGGCCAGGAAATGGAGCCGCCGGCCTGTTCGTACAGGAGTTGGCGCGCGTCCCCTATTTCGGTGAGGAGCTGCAAGGCGCGGCTCTTCGCGAAGCGCTGGCTGTCTGTCGTCGGCTGCAGGTTGACGACCTGCTCGATCAGTTCCTCGTCCGATTCGCGCGTCACGCGCAGGGTGCTGGAGGCCAGCTTCGCGCCACCCCTGTCCGGCCACGCTTGTTCGAGTCTGGCCGCAACAAGATGGCGAAAGATCTTGCGCGCTTGTCCTGCGTCCGGGCCATAGCTGGCGAAAACGCGATCGAGCTGCACGATGTGAACACCGAGCGCCTGCACCTCGGACTCCTGTGTGGCATACGCGGTATGGGCCGAGGCGATGAGCAGGCTCATGACCAGCGCGGAGATGGTCGCGATCAGGCCCAGCACCAGCTTGATGACGTCGTTGGAGTCGGCTTCCTTGTGGTGCAAGGGCAGCTTGCGATGGAGCGCGATGCCTGCGAGCGCACCGCAGAAGGTGCAGCCAAATACGATCAGGCCGACGAGGATGGGGCTCATGGGGTTCGGTCTCCTGGGCTAGGTCGTCTTGCCGCTCCATGCGCGGCGGCGGGCGGATCGAGTCATCGGGTCCCTGGGCGCTGCTCTCGCGCAGATACATCGCGAAGTCGAGCCAAGAGCCGTTGGCGGATCAACCCACTGACCGGGCGGATCAACCACCAATAGGGCGTGAAGCGTCGCTGCGCCGCGCGGTCCACGCAATGCACGCGCGTTTCCGTCGCCAGCCGAGTGCGTCCATCCGGCAGCACCTCGGTGCTGAAGTTCAATACCAGCTTGGCCAAGCCCGGCTCGGAGAAGCTGGCGAACTGAATCGGTGGCTGTTCCAGTCTCACCAAGCCGTAGTCGCGTTGCCAGAACCGGCCGATCAATCCGAACGCAATCTCGCGATCACCGTCTCGTCCCAACGGCATGAATTCGTCGATGCCGAAGCCGGCGCGATGTCGCAGCCTGCTGCCGGCGCCGAGATGGCCCAGCAAACGATCCGGCAGCTCGCGCAGCCGAATGAACTGCTTGGCCCATGGGTCTTCGGTTGCGCCGGGCAGCGATACCGAATCGAGCAGGGCCGCCGGCGGCGAGTCCACGACCAGTGTGTGGCGCTCTCGAAATTGATAGGCGGGCAAGAAGTTCTCGATGAGTGACATGGCGTTGGCTTGGCGACATCGCCAGTATGAAGGCGGCGCCGCAGGCGGCGGTGGACGGATGCAAGCGTAGCGCTCCACAATCGCGCGATGAACAAACGACGCTTTCTCGGAACCGCGACCCTCGCCGGACTGGTGCCCGCGACGCGCGCATGGGCCGCCGACCCGCCGCGCCAGGGTCCCGGTCTCCTGACCGTCAGCGGAGCGGTAGGCAAGACCAACCGCGGCCCCGTCGATCCGGCGCTCGATCAGTTGCTGGTCAAGCATGGCGTCAAGTTCGACAAGGCGTACGTGCTCGATGCCGAGGCCTTGCGCCGCCTGCCGGTGGTTCGAATCAAGGCGACACTCGAGTACGACGCCAAGATGCATTCGCTCGCGGGTCCGTTGCTGACCAGCGTGCTCGAGTCGGCGGGCGTGGCGCCGGCCGGCGAAGTGATGCTCGGACTTCGCGCGGTGGACGGCTATGTCGTGCCGCTGCGCATGGCCGATGCGCGCAGCTACCGCATGATCGTGGCCACCGAGATGGACGGGGCGCCGCTCGCGCTGGGCGGCTTGGGCCCGCAGTGGGCCGTCTACGAGGCCGACACGCTCGCCGCGTTCAAGGACAAGCCGCTCAAGGAACGCTTCGCCCTGTGCCCCTGGGGGCTGTACAGCATCGAGGTCACGCTCGGCTGATCGCCGGCGAGTCGATGCGCCGCGGCCCGACCGGCTCAGGGCAGGTAGTTGAGCGTTTCGGGCAACGGCAAGCCGGCCGGCATCTCGAACAGCGGGCCGGCACCGTCGGGGTCGATGACCTGCGCGCCGTCCGTCGCGAAGAACACCGCGATCTGCGCCTGGGCCGCGACAGCCATCGGCGCGGCCGCCGGGTTGCCGATGTTGGTGAGAAAGGTGTGCGGGTTCTTGGGAATGGCCCCGCCGGTCGCGGCCCGGGCCAGGTCGTTGCGGAAGTACATGGCGCGGTCCGCCAGCTGTCCCGCGCGAAGGATCGCGGTGGTCGTCGGATTCGGAACCGTGGTGTCGCCCTTGGCGAACTGCACGATCACCGGCTTGGCCCCGTTGCCGCGCAGGGGTTGCCGGCGGATGTACGGGGCATAGGACACCGGGTTGCCCGACTGCTGTACCCACGTATTGTGTTCGAGCACCTGCTGGATCGCGCTGGCGCCTGCGACATCGTTCACCAGTGGCGGAACATCGCGCAGCGGGATGTTCTCGTTGAAGTTCAGATTGAAAGGCGGCGGCACGTTCGGCGTCGGCGGCAGGTTGAGCAGTTGCGGCTGGCGCGTTGCCAACGCGATCGCGGTCAGCACCCGGAACCCGCCCAGGCGCGCGACCTCGGGGATCGAGCCGCCCGGCACGTTGGGAACACCGGCCCTGACGGCACCTTCCACGCCGAGGAAGATCGTGCCGTAGATGCCGCCGAAGGATTGCCCGGCGTAGTAGATGCGGCTCTTGTCGATGTCGATCGAGCCATCGCCGTCGACATCGATGCCGACCTGGATCTGCCGCACCAGCTGCATCAGGTCGATCACGGTCTGGCGCAGGCCGTCGCGGCTGGACACGATCGTCGACGACCCGACCGCACTGACCCCTTCGGTGGAGTCGATCGCGCCGTTGCCGTCCTGGTCGAAGCCGCGGCCGCCCGACGGCACGACGACCGGAGCGCCGGCCTGCGGGGTCACGTTGAGCGTGCCCAGGGCGCCGCCACCGTGGCCGACGACGCTGATCGCCATCGTTGCGATCCCTCTGGACGCGAACATCGATGCGACGGTCCAGGGTGCGCCGTACATGCTGTCGGTGAAGCCATGGCCGAAGATCGCCACCGGCCAGCCACCCGGCGGCCGGGCACCGCTCGGCAGGAACATCTCGACCACCAGCTCGTTGCTCGACTGAGGCACCGGAAATCCGGTCAAGGTGCCGGTGGCGGGGATGACTCTGGCCGTGTTCAGGTAATCGGGCGAGCTGAACTTGCCGAAGGCCACACGCCCGACCGCGCCCGGGACCACGCCCAGCGCCGTCGTCGGGACGGGCGAGGGAGTGAATGCCGGGGCCGTCCCGGTCTGCTGCATCCACTGGATTCCGGCCAGGCCGGCGACCGGAAACACGGCACGCGCCGTGCCATCGTTGCCGATCATGAAGTTCACGGGCGCCGGATTGGAGCGCCCGATCTGATCCCGGATCTTCAGCAGGTCGGCGCTGATGCTCTGTGTGGTGAACAGGCTCAGCGCGACGGCGCGGTGCCGGCCCTGCGGGATCGAGCGGTCCGCGTTCTGCAGCGCCCCGCGATAGTCCATCGTGTCGCGGTCTTGCGCCTCGCCGCGGTCGGGCGGCTGGCGAAGCCGGGCGAATGCGCCGCCATCGATGGGGTCCCCGGCCTTGTCGCGAATGCCGTTGGTCACCACCAGCACGTAGCGCGAGTGCTCCTGCAGCAGTTCTTCCGATTCGACCACCAGCGTCTTGCCCGCGACGTCCCAGGCCACCTGGTTGATGCCGACCTTCTGGCCGAAGCCGGCGCCCGAGAGCGTGTCGCCCAGGTTCACCAGGTACAGCGTCTCGCTGGTGACGGTTTTCGGGTCGATGTCACCGGTGAACGGCACGCTGATGCGCGGCTGCGTATTGAAGCCGTCGAGCGTGTTGAGGACGTCGATGTCCGCGCAATCGGACACCATCACGGCGCAGTTCGGCTTGGGAAGCTTCACTCGCTTGAACGTGTTCTGCGTCCAGTCCGGCTGGGTGAAGCGGTCGCTTGGAAACGGGCTCGTCGACGGACTGGAGAAATCGAGCTTCACGCTGACCCCGGCGGCCAACGCGAAGACGGGTGCCGCGATCAAGGCGGCCAGCACCACGTGGCGAATCACGAACCGGCCATGGGTAGAGAAGGCGCGTTCCGAATCCGCCTTGAATCGAGCCTGCATTGGACGTCTCCTTGCCGTACTTGTTGTTGGAGTGGCTGGGAGCGAGTCGACTGCGACAGACCCGCCGACGGCTTTATAGCCCCTTGTCGGTTCCGCGACCAGCTAGGGATAGTCCGGCCGGTGGCGGCGGACGGGGTCCGCGCGCCAGCGGTGCTACTGCCGCGCCATCGCAATGCGGATGGCCTCGTCCGGCGAGATCAGGTGGTCCACGTTCTCTGCGGCGTCGGCAATCGCAAGCTGCACCCCCTTGACGCGCCCATTGAAGGCGTTGCCCTTGGGGCCGTAGTCCGGCGACACGGGCGCGCCGCTGTCCTCGCCCACGTCGCAGCCGTCGTCGGCGGAGAAGACCATGGCCTGGGTCAAGGGGACCGACCCATCGCCGACCTTCTTGCCGTCGACGAAGAGTGCCACCTGGCCCCCCTTGCCGAGGCCGCCGCCGGCATAGGCGAACTCCATGCGCACCTGGTGCTCGCCTGTCGGCAACACGTCGGCGGATTCGACGTAGTAGTGGTTCACGCCCGCCACGTTGTAGCAGTACTTGAGCTTGCCGTTGTGGGCGTAGAGGCTCCAGCCGCCGATGTTGGCGCCTTGCGCGATGATCACGCCTTGCGCACCCGTGCTCGGCACCTCGATCTCGGCGGTGACCGAATGGGACTTGTTCTTGAGATTGAGAACGCAGTTCTCCGACAGGCGGCCCATGCCGCCGAACAGGAGCTGGCTGGTTCCCCTGATCAACACCGGCCGACCGGCGGTGTCCGGGTTCATCTTCTCGACCACCCGGTCGTCCAGCGGCAAGACCTTGTAGCGCGTCGCCTCGATCAGCCACAGGCGCTGCAGCTCGTGGAGCTTCTCCGGCATCTGCTTCGACAGATCCCTGGCCTGGCTCCAGTCCTGGGTCGTGTCGTAGAGCTCCCATACATCATCGTCGAAGGGGACGGTCTTGCGGCCCACGAGGATCCAGGGCGTCCCATGCTTGGTGACCGCGGTCCAGCCCTTGTGATAAATGCCGCGGTTCCCGAACATCTCGAAGTACTGGGTCTCGTGCCGCTCCGCCGCATTCGCATCGTTGAAGGTGTACAGCATGCTGACGCCCTCGAGCGGGTCCTGCGCCACGCCGTTGACCGAGACCGGCTCAGGCAAGCCCGCCGCCTCGAGAATCGTCGGCGCGATGTCGATCACGTGGTGGAACTGCGAGCGCAGCTCGCCCGCGGCCTCGATCCCTTTCGGCCAATGGACGATGGTGCCGTTGCGGGTCCCGCCCCAATGGGAAGCGACCTGCTTGGTCCATTGGTAGGGCGTGTTCATGGCATGGGCCCAGCCCACCGCGTAGTGGTTGTACGACTCCGGCCCGCCCAGCTTGTCGTAGCGCTCCATGAGGAACTCGGGCGTCTCGAGGCCGGCCAGCCCGTTGAAATTGGCCATCTCGTTGTAGGCGCCGTTCAATGTGCCCTCGGCCGAAGCCCCGTTGTCGCCGACGATGTAGTAGACGAGCGTCTCTTCGAGGAGACCCAGTTTCTTGAGATAGTCGAGCAGCCGGCCGACGTGATGGTCCGTGAACTCCATGAAGCCCGCATAGACCTCCATCTGCCGGCGCAGGATCGGCTTGAGCGCATCGGGCATGTCGTCCCAGGCAGGAATCTCTTCGTGGCGCGGAGTCAACTCGCAGTCCGCCGGAATGACACCCAGCGCCTTCTGGCGCGCGAACGTCTCCTCGCGCAACTTGTCCCAGCCCTGGTCGAACTGGCCCTTGTACTTGTCGGCCCACTCCTTGGGCACGTGGTGGGGGGCATGGGTTGCACCGGGTGCGAAGTAGGCGAAGAAAGGCTTGTCCGGTGCCAGGGACTTCTGCTGCGCGATCCAGGCGATGGCCTTGTCGGTCATGTCCTCCATCAGGTGGTATCCCTGCTCGGGTGTCTTCTTCGGCTCGACGGGCGTGGTGCCCTCGTACAGCGTCGGATACCACTGGTTGGCCTCACCGCCGATGAAGCCGTAGAAGTACTCGAAGCCGCCTCCGCCGGTCGGCCAGGCGTCGAACGGCCCGACCGAACTCGTCTCCCACACCGGTACCTCATGGCACTTGCCGAACTGCGCGGTGGAATAGCCGTTGAGCTTCAGGGTCCGCGCCAGGGGCGACATGGAGTTGGGCAGCACCGAGCTGTAGCCCGGCGCACCGGTGGCAATCTCGGTGATCCCGCCCATGCCGCAGGAATGGTGGTTGCGACCGGTCAGCAGGGCCTGGCGCGTCGGCGAGCAAAGGGCGGTGGTGTGAAAGCGGTTGAACTTCAGGCCGCCCGCCGCCAGCTTCTCGGCGTTGGGTGTCTGGCAGGGACCGCCGAAGGCGCTGGCCGAGCCGAAGCCGGCATCGTCGATGAGGACGATCAACACGTTGGGCGCGCCCTTGGGCGGGCGCAACTGGTCGATCGGCGGGAATCGGGTGTCGGGATCCCTGGCGTCGTAGGTGATGAGTCCGGGCCTCGACGTGTTGCGCATCGGGAGATGCGTACGAATCTTCCCGTCATCCGAACGCTGGTTCTTCGGCTCGGCTTGATCGCTCATGAGCTTGTCCTCGGTTGAATCGTTGGAGCAGATGCACATAGCCAGCGCGTCCCCGAGCCATTTCGGGTGCCTTCCTCGGTGGGTCGCCTTGAGCTGGAACCGGCGAGACTACCCGGAACGCGGGTTGCCCGCTACAGGCCTTGCCGGATTCTTGGGGATGTTTGCACGATCCTCCGGCGCAGGCCCAGGCGTCGAGACAAGCGGCGGCGAGATGCCTAAGCTACGGCACATGCTGACCTCCACCCATCAGGCACTGCGAGACGATCGATCTGCCAATCAACTGCAGGCCACGGTCATGCGGGCCGAGCTGGCGGCCCTGATCGACCGGCACACCGGCACCGACGGCGCCCATGCGACGGCGATACCGCGCCTCACCCTGGCCCGCGCCTCGCACACGCAGCATCCGGTGCACTCGGTCTACGAGCCGGCCTTCTGCGTGCTGGCGCAGGGCAGCAAGCGCGTCCTGCTCGGTGGCGAGGTCTACGTCTACGACAGCAGCCACTACCTGGTGGTCGCACAGAACCTGCCCGTGGCGGGCCAGGTGATCGACGCATCGCCGGAGGCGCCGTACCTTGGCCTGCGGCTGGATTTCGACGTCAAGGACATTGCCGCGCTGGCGCTGGAGCTCAAGCTGCGCGAAGTGCTTCCGGTGCGAGCCTCGCAACGCGGGATGTTCACGGGCGAGATCTCCTCCACGCTGCTGGACCCGCTGCTGCGCCTGGTCAAGTTGCTGGCCTCGCCCGAGGACGTGCCCGCCCTGGCGCCGCTGATCACCCGCGAGATCCTGTACCGCCTGCTCAGGTCGCCCGATGGCTGGCGGCTGGCACAGATGGCCGTGGTCGACAGCCACAGCCAGCGGATCACGCAGGCCATCAGTCTGCTCTCGCGCCGGTTTCAGGAGCCACTGCGGGTCGAGGACCTCGCCAACGAGGTTCACATGAGCGTGTCCTCGTTGCACCACCACTTCAAGGCGGTCACCGCGATGAGCCCGCTGCAGTTCCAGAAGCAGCTCCGCCTGCAGGAGGCGCGACGCATCCTGATCGGCGAACATGTGGACGCCGCGACCGCCGGACACCGCGTCGGCTACGACAGCCAGTCGCAGTTCAACCGCGAATACAGCCGCTTCTTCGGCTCGCCACCCGCACGCGACGTCAAGCGTCTGCGCGAACTCCAGCTGGGCCGAGCGAGCGGCTGACGAGTCGGGGGCACCAGCGCCCCCGCCGAACCCGCAAATCAATCCGTACGTATGCCAGTGGCGCCGCGCAGCGGCAAGCCAAGGGAGGCGTTCGTCCCTTCGACCTCACCAATGAGTGGACCCATGAAAAAACGCAAGCTTGGCAACAGCGGTCTCGAAGTCTCGGCCCTTGGCTTCGGCTGCATGGGCATGAGCTTCGGCTATGGCCCGACGTCCCTGAGCCGCCAGGAGCAGATCGACGTCATCCGCGCCGCCCATGATTTCGGCGTGACCTTCTTCGATACCGCCGAAGCCTATGGCCCGTACGTCAACGAAGAACTGGTGGGCGAGGCGATCGCCCCGTTCCGCGCCGGCGTCGTCGTCGCGACCAAATTCGGCTTCGACATCCGGGACGACCGGATCGTCGGGCTGAACAGCCGCCCCGAACAGATCCGCAAGGTCGCCGAAGCCTCGCTGAAGCGGCTGAAGGTCGAGGCCATCGACCTGTTCTACCAGCACCGGGTCGATCCGGAGGTGCCGATCGAGGAGGTCGCCGGCGCGGTGAAGGATCTCGTGGCACGGGGCCTGGTGAAGCACTTCGGCCTGTCCGAGGCCAGCGCCGCCACCCTCCGTCGCGCCCACGCCGTGCAACCCGTCAGCGTGCTGCAGTCCGAATACTCGCTGTGGACGCGCGATCCCGAGCACGGCCTGCTGCAGACGGTGGAAGAACTGGGCATCGGCTTCGTGCCCTGGAGCCCGCTGGGCCAGGGCTACCTGACCGGCAAGGTCAGCGACGACGCCACGTTCGGCGACGCCGACCTGCGCAGCACCTTCCCGCGCTTCGCGCCCGAGGAGCTCAAGGCCAACCGGGCCTTGCTGGCGCTGGTCGCGAGGGTGGCCGAGCGCCAGCGTGCGACCCTGGCGCAGACCGCCCTGGCCTGGCTGCTGGCGAAGAAGCCGTGGATCGTGCCGATCCCGGGCACGCGCAGCTTCGGCCGGCTGGACGAGAACCTCGGTGCCGCGGACCTTCGACTGACCGCCGACGACTTGCGCGAACTCGACGCCGCGCTGGCGAACGCGCCGGTGCGCCAGCCGCGCCTGTCCGAGGCGCACATGGGCTTCATCGACCGCTGAAAGCGCCGACGGTATGCTTCCCACTCGCACACCCTGTGACACCTGGAGCATCCCATGATCGTCGAGCGCATCTGGACCGGCAATGCCTTCCGCAACTACAACTACCTGATCGTTTGCCCCGAGAGCGGCGAGGCCCTCGCCATCGATCCCCTGGACCACCAGAAATGCCTGGCCGCCGCCAAGGAGAAGGGCTGGGAGATCACGCAGATCCTCAATACGCACGAGCATCACGACCACACCGGCGGCAATGAGGCCGTGGTCGCGGCGACCGGGGCCAAGGTGATTGCGCACCACCAGTCGGGCTCTCGCATCGCGGGCGTGGATCGCGGCGTCAAGGCCGGCGATGTGATCAAGGTCGGCAAGACCGTCGAGCTCGAGTGCCTGGACACGCCCGGCCACACGATGTGCCACATCTGCCTGCGATCCCACACCGAGCAGCCGGCGCTGTTCTCCGGCGACACGCTGTTCAACGCCGGCGCGGGCAACTGCCACAACGGCGGCAACCCCGAAGACCTGTACACCACCTTCGTCGACCAGCTCGCGAAGCTGCCCGACGACACGCGTGTCTACCCGGGCCACGACTACATCGAGAACAATCTGCGCTTCACCCTCGCGCGCGAGCCCGACAACGCGGCCGCCAGGGAGCTGTTGCCCGAAATGACGGGGATGGACCCGGCCAGGGCCCGCGTCACGACGCTGCGCGAGGAGAAGCAGATCAACACCTTCTTGCGCCTGTCCAGCCCGAGCGTCATCGCGGCGCTTCGCGAGGTCTTTCCCGATCTGCCAGAAAAGCCGGACCCGAAGACCGTGTTCGTCAAGCTTCGCGAGCTGCGCAACACGTGGTGAGCGTGGCAGCGCCGGCAACGACGCTGGGGTCTTCGGCCCCGTGGACAATGGGGCGCTGGCCCGTGCCCGGGCCGGCTTGATCAGGCAAGGAGCAACGCCATGTCCCAACTCCGCGTTCAGAGCTTCGCCATCTCCCTCGACGGCTACGGCGCCGGGCCGAGCCAGGATCTGCAGAATCCGCTCGGCATCCGGGGCCCCGAGTTGATGGAGTGGTTCTTCCACACCCGCCTGTGGCGCCGGATGCAGGGCCATGACGATGGAGAGACGGGCGTCGACAACGGCATCGCCGAGCAGGGCTTTGCCGGCATCGGCGCCTGGATCCTCGGGCGCAACATGTTCGGCCCGGTCCGGGGGCCGTGGCCGGACGAGAGCTGGAAAGGCTGGTGGGGCAACGAGCCGCCGTATCACACCCCCGTGTTCGTGCTCACGCACCATCCGCGGCCGCCGTTCGCGATGGCCGGAGGCACGGTGTTCCGCTTCGTCACCGAAGGCATTCACGCGGCGCTGGAGCAGGCGAGGGCCGCGGCGGGCGGCCTCGACGTTCGCCTGGGCGGCGGCGTTTCCACGGTTCGGCAGTATCTGAATGCGGGTCTGATCGACGAGTTGCATCTGGCCGTGCAGCCTGTGCTGCTCGGTTCGGGCGAGCCTCTCTTCCAGGGCCTCGACCTGCCCGCGCTGGGCTATGAGTGCGCGGAGTCCGTCGCCGGCGAACGCGCGACGCACGTGTTCCTGCGCAGGGCGGCGTGACGCGTCAGGCGGTGCTCCGGTTCGCGCTTCGATCGGGCCGTCGTCATCGCAAGGCTTTCGAAAACCGTCATCGCCGCGCCATGTTGCCCGGATAGCCTTCGGCGCGCGCAACGCTCCTGCGCGCGAACCGATCGTATGAAAACCTTGCCCATCGTCAGAATCCTCACCACCACGGCGGTCGCCTGGATGCTCGCGGACGGCGTCCATGCGCAGTCGCCCGCCGGCCGAAGCCACGCAGACGCCGAGGCCATCGCCGCGGTCCCCGCGCGCGCCGAGGCCAAGGGACACGCCCCGAATTAGGGTGAGCAGGTCCTGATCGGCGCGGCGGCCGGCCGCCGCATGGCAGCGCGTCACAGTCCCGTCACCGGTCGCATCGATAGTCGCGCCGTGGATCCGAATCCCCTCGTGGGATCGGCATCCCCGCCGCATCGCCGTCTCGTGATTTCAATGGACCAGGAGCCTCTTCCATGATGATCCGCCGCTTCGTGCTGACCTGCGCCATGACCGCCGTTGCATCGGGCATCGGCTTGGCCAGCATCGACGTTCACGCCCGTTCAGACGAACCAGCCCAGGGGGTCGCCTCGAACGATCGAGACCGGGACCGGGCCGACGACCGCCACGGCCGTCCGCTCGAGCCGATCAAGGTCAAGATCATCGGCTTCAACGACTTCCACGGCACCCTGCAGTCGCCCGGTACCTTCGGCGTCAACACCGTGGTCCCGGCGGCGCAGCGACCGGCCGTCGGAGGCGCCGAATACATCGCCGCCTACGTGGCTCGCCTGAAGGCGCAGAACGTCCACAACGTGGTCGTCGGCGCCGGCGACTTCATCGGTGCCTCGCCGCTGATCTCCGCGCTGTTCTTCGACGAGCCTGCGGTCGAGACACTGAACAAGATCGGGGTCGAGTTCAATGCCGTGGGAAACCACGAGTTCGACAAGGGCTCGGCGGAACTGAAGCGCCTGCAGGACGGCGGCTGCAAGCTCAGCAACGGGGTTCCCGATCCGAACAGCTGCAAGGGACTCGGCTCCAATGCACCGGGCACTTTCGACGGTGCGAGGTTCAAGTGGCTGTCGGCGAATGTGTTCGAGACCGCGACCGGCCGCACCGTGCTGCCGCCCTACGGCATCAAGACCTTTCACGGCGCGAAGGTGGCTTTCATCGGCATGACGCTGAAGGGCACGCCCGCCATCGTCACGCCGACCGGCGTCGCGGGCCTGGAGTTCCGCGACGAGGCGGACACGGTCAACGCGCTGATTCCGCGCCTGCGCGCGCAGGGGGTCGATGCCATCGTCGTGCTCGTCCACCAGGGCGGTTTCCAGACCAGCCCGAACGTCGGCGACATCAACGGCTGCGACGGCAACCTGAAGAACGCCGACGGCAGCGACTCCGAGATCGCCAACATCGTCAAGCGGCTCGACAATCGCGTCGACCTGGTGATCAGCGGCCACACGCACTCGGCCTACAACTGCTCGGCCAGCACGGTCGACGTCAAGAACGTCAACGGCGTGGCGGTCAGCGCACCGCGTCCGACGGGCTTGCCCAACAGCGAGGGCCGCCTGGTCCCCGTCACCAGCGCCAGCGCCTTCGGCCGTGTGCTGAGCGACATCGACCTGACCCTGCATCCGCGTTCGCGCAAGGTGCTCGCGGTGTCGGCGACCAACCGGCTGGTCGATCGCACGGACGTCGCGATCAACGACGCCATCCGCACCGACCCCAGCGTCAAGAACATCGTGGACGGCTACAGCGCGCTGGTGTCGCCGCTGGCCAACCAGGTCATCGGCACGATCGCCGCGCCGCTGCCCAACAGCGCGAACAGCGCCGGCGAAATGCCGGCCGGCAGCCTGATCGCCGACGCCCAATTGCAGGCCACGCAGACCGCTGCGCTCGGCGGCGCGGTGATGGCTTTCATGAACGCGGGCGGGGTGCGCAGCCCGGGCTTCGCGATCGCCGGTAGCAGCTACCCGTACCACGTGACTTACGGCAATGCCTTCACGGTGCAGCCGTTCGGCAACAGCCTGGTCACGATGACGCTGACCGCACAGCAGCTGAAGAACCTGCTGGAGCAGCAGTTCGTCGGCTGCCAGGGCCAGACCGCGCAGCGCATCATGCAGGTGTCGAACGGCCTGAAGTATTCGTGGAGCGCCTCCGCCGCGCCGTGCTCGAAGATCGTCAACGTGGTGCTCACGCCGACCGATGTCACCGTGACGCCGCCGGTGCCGACCGGCGCGCCCGAGACGATCGTCGCCAACGGCGTGGTGCAGAACGCGGCCAAGACCTACCGGGTCACCGTCAACAACTTCATGGCCAGCGGCGGAGACGGCTTCACGGTGCTGCTGGGCGGCACCGGCGTGCTGGGCGGCGCGCAGGACGTCGATGCGCTCACGGCCTATTTCAACGCCGGCTACAAATCGCCGAAGCCCGCCTACGACCCGACGCTGCCGGCCCTCGCGATCCCGCGCATCACGGCCTTGCCCTGACCGGTTCGAGGATTGAACTTGAGCCATCGGGCCGCATGCTTCGCAGTCGCCATCGGGCTCGGGCTCTGCGGCGCGCAGGTCGTCGATGCAGAGCCGGCAACGGCCGGCGCGTTGCCGCGCTCTGCCGCATCGATCACGGACATGCGGGTGCGCGACCCGGCGCTGATGGAGGCGCGCTCGGCACTGCTGGGCAGTGCCGAGGCGGCCCTCGCGCGTGGAGACACCGTGGCGGCCACCGACGCGCTGGACCGCGCCGCGATGATGCTGCACGCACCCGACACCGAGATGGGACTGGTGCGGGCCTACATGCAGGCCGGCCAGTACCGGCGTGCACTCGCGTTTTGCGCCCACACCTCGGGGGCGCACCTCGAATCGGCAGCGGCCGGCGCGCTGTACGCGTGGCTGCTGCGGGTCGGCGGTCAGGACGCCTTCGCGCAGCGGGTGCTGGACGGCACCCTCCAGAGATCGCCGCAGGACCCGGTGCCATTGGAGGTCCGCCGCGCCTTCGCGGCGCCCTTGCCGGTGGCGGCGGGGCCCTTGCTGCAGACGCCGCACCGGATGGCGCCGCAGGCCGTGATGGAGCGAGGGCAGGCGGCGATGCCGGACGCCGCGCGCGTGATCGCAAGCGCTGTCCTGATCGGCGATGGCACGCTGGCCCTGGTGCCGAACGCCGCCGTGCGGCTGGCGCCCGCCAGCACGCTGTGGGTGCGCAACGGCCTGGGCCGGACCACCCGGGCACGGGTGGACGCCGGCCTGCCCGCGCTGGAGGCGCTCGGCGTCGCAGTGCTGCGCCTCGACGCCGCATTGGACGCGACGGCATCGCAGGCCGTTGCGCCGCGCGATCCCTTCGCCGGAAGCCCCGGCTTTGCCTTGCAATATGCCGAGTCGGGCGCCGCCGTGCCCGCCTGGCCGTGGCTCAGCCAGGGCTTCTTCGGCTCGTTCCAGGGCAGCACCGGACTCCGGCGCCTGGGCATCCCGGTCGCCGACGGGCCGCAGGGCGGGCCGGTGCTCGATGCCCAGGGACGCCTTGCAGGCATGGCTTTGCCGGGGCCGGACCGCGAGGTCTTGATGCTGCCCGCCGCGCGCTGGCAAGTGCTCTTCGAGGCCGCCGCGGCACCCGCGCCGCCGCGTGAGCCGGGCGCCGCGGCATCGGCGCGACCATCGGGTGCATTGCCGGCCGACGAGGCCTATGAAAGCGGATTGCGCCTCGCGCTCCAGGTCCTCGCAGTTCCCTGATCGCCGCCGCCCATGGTTCATCCGGTTGTCACGCAGGGCGCCTACCGTGCAGAGGCACCCACCCACAGGAGATCCCCCTTGACCCACCCAAAAAAGTTCTGCGCCGCCCTGCTCGGCATGGGCATGCTGTTCGCATCCGTGGCGCCTGCCGTGGCGCAACAAGAGCAGGCACGACGTCGGGCCGACAACGCGCCGCTGGTGATCGGCCACCGAGGGGGCGCCAGCGGCTATCTGCCCGAGCACACCCTGGAAGCCTATGCACTGGGCATCGCCCTGGGGGCGGACTACATCGAGCCCGATCTGGTCGCCACCAAGGATGGGCAGCTGATCGCGCGGCACGAGCCCAACCTGATCGACACCACCAATGTCAAGAGCCTGCCGCAGTTCGCCGATCGGCGGCGCACCGTCATGCTGGACGGGGTCGCGACCGACGGTTTCTTTGCCAGCGACTTCACGCTGGCGGAGATCAAGCAGCTGCGCGCGGTCCAGTCCTTTCCCGAACGCGACCAGGCCTTCAATGGCAAGTTCCAGATCCCGACGCTCGCCGAGGTGATCGAACTCGCCAAGCGCAAGTCGCGCGAAGAAGGGCGCCGCGTCGGCATCTATCCGGAGACCAAGCATCCGACCTACCACCAGGGCATCGGCCTGCCGCTGGAAGACCGGCTGCTGGCCGTGCTCGGCGCGGCCGGGTGGAACCACCGCAACGCGCCGGTCTTCATCCAGTCCTTCGAGACGGCCAATCTCCGGTACCTGCGCGGCAAGACCAGCGTGCGGCTGATCCAGCTGGTCGATGCCAACGACGTCAAGCCCGACGGCTCGCTCGACTTCAGCAAGCCCTACGACAAGCCGTACGACTGGGTGGTGTCGAACCGCGACGGCCTGTTCAAGGACCTGCTGACGCCGCGAGGCCTGCAGGAGGTGAAGGGCTATGCCGACGGCATCGGGCCGTGGAAGCCCTACCTGATCCCGAGCGCCTGCAAGTCGGTGCAGGGCGGGGCCTGCGTCGACGTGACGGGCGACGGCGTGGTCGACGAGCGCGACCGCGTCCTGCTGCCGACCACCGATGTGATCGCCAATGCGCACCGTCTGGGGCTGCTGGTGCATCCGTACACCTTCCGCAGCGAGCAGAAGCGGCTGACCGGCAGCTTCGGCGGCAACCCGGTCAACGAATACCTCGCGTTCTACGAGGCCGGCGTCGACGGGGTGTTCAGCGATTTCGCCGACACCGCGGTCGCCGCGCGTGCGATGTTCCTGCTCAAGCACGATCCCGACTACGCCCGCTGCCTGGTCAATTCGCGCAAATGCGAACGCAGCAACGATTGACCTGGCGCCGCCGTCCCTCCGGCATCCGGATGCGCAGGCTTCGGCTCGCGAGTGTTGTCCTGGCCGCCGCGGCGTTCGGGCCATGGGCCCATGGCGAAGGCGGTTTGCCCGGCTCGCTCGGCGCGGTCGTGTCGAACGCCGCCGCGGCGGAGCCGTCAGGAGATGAGGCGTCGAGCCACGCGGCCGCCGGGGGGGCGGAGCGGGGCGGCGCGGTCTTCAGCCCGTTTGCCGAGGCGGCGCCAGCGGCGCCGCCGCCGTCGGCGCGGATGGCCCGCGATGCCGAATCGCGGGCGCCAGGCTTTGGCCTGACGCTGGTGGCGGGCCTTGCCGGCATCGCCGCGATCGGCTGGCTCGTGCTTCGCGCCTTGTAGGGCTCGCTGTTGCGGCGATGGCGCAGAGCCCCGGCGGCGGCGCCGCCGCGTAAATCAGGGCGATCCCGCCCGCGCGACAATCGCCCCATGAATTTCAGCAAAATCCTCGTCCCCGTCGGCGGCCTCATCCTGCTCGGCGTGGCCTATCGCAGCTACGGCTGGGCCGGCGTGGCACTGGTCGGCGGCGCCATCGTCATGTTCCTGCTGATGCACTTCAACCGCACGATGCAGGTGCTCAAGCGCGCCGCCGACCGGCCGATCGGCACGGTCGCGAGCGCGGTGATGCTCAACGCCAAGCTCAAGCCCAAGGTGACCTTGCTGCACGTGATCGCGATGACGCGCGCGCTCGGCGAGCAGCGCTCGCCCAAGGACGAGCAGCCCGAGCTGTTCCGCTGGACCGATGCCGGCGGCTCCTGGGTCGATGCCACCTTCGTGGGCGGCAAGCTCACCGAATGGACGCTGGTGCGGCCCCAGGTGGCCGAGGACGACGCGTCGCAGGCCGATGCGCCCAGCGCCGACGCCATCAAGCCCGGCGCCGCCGACGCACTGCGCCCGCCGGTCTAGCCGCGGGTCAGCGGCCCGGACTCAGAACGGCGCCGAGTCGTCGACCAGCGCTGCTTCGGCATCGGCATCTGCCTTGGGCGCCGCCGATGCGGCAGGCGCCGCAACCGCCGCTGCCGTGCCCAGGCGCATCTCGCCGCCCAGCGCTTCGAGCAGTTCGGGCACCAGCTGCCCCAGCTCGCCGGTCGCGATCGCTGCGTCGGCATCGAAGTTGTCTTCCTTGCCTGAAGCCGGCGCGTCGTCGAGCGTGCCTTCGAGGAACACGATCTTGCGCAGCTGCAGGCCTTCGGTCAGCTCGAAAGAGACGCGGTCGTCCCAGGTCATGGCGAGCCGGGTCGGGCGCTTGCCGTCGGCGATGTGCTGGCGCACCTCGTCGATGTCGAGCGGGTGCTTGGCGTAGCGCACCACGGCCTTCGATTCGTCGGTGGCCTTGAGCTCGCATTCGCGGTCGATCGTGAAGCCGGCGGGTGGCTCCTGGCTCGACAGCCACTCCGACATCGCGACCGCGGGCTCGACCTGCGAGTTGACCAACGCCACCGCAAAGCCGTCGAGCGACTTCACGAGGCTGGTGACCACTTCGTCGGCGCGCGCCGCATTACTGGCGTTGACCACCAGCCGGTGCGCCTTGGGGTCGATCCACACCGCGACCCGCGCGTGCCGCGTGAAGGCCAACGGCAGCAGCTCGTGGGTGACGTCTTCCTTGAGTTCCTTCTTTTCCTTCTTGCCGGGCTTGCGGCCGGTGGTGGCCTCGATCTGCGCGGCGCGCTCCTCGACCTTGCGGCGTACCACCGAGGCCGGAAGCGTCTTGCTTTCGATCATGAACTCGAGCAGCCACTGGCCGGCGACCGATTCGGCGAGCGGACCGTTGTCTTCGCCGCGGGGCTCGACCCAGCCGGCGGACCTTTCCTGCGACGGGCTGCAGGGGACGAAGCGCTGCGTGCCGAGGCCCAGTTCGACCTGGTCCAGCGACTGCGACCACGTGGTTTCGATGCGGTAGACGATGACGTTCTTGAAGACGGACACGGAATCCCTTTTCTGGCTGTTTGGCAAAACCGACCATTGTCGGTGCGGCGCCCGCGATCGGCGCCGGTAAAATCGAAAGCTTTTGCGACATACCCCCCCGGTTGAAGGACAAAGACATGAGCGCGCTGCCCCCCGCACTGGACGACCGTGACGGCAAGATCTGGATGGACGGTGAACTCGTGGACTGGCGCGAAGCCAAGATCCACGTGCTGAGCCATACGCTGCACTATGGCTGCGGCGTCTTCGAGGGCGTGCGCGCCTACAACACGGTCAACGGCACGGCGATCTTCCGCCTGGCCGAGCACACCGAGCGGCTCTTCAACAGCGCCAAGATCCTGCGCATGAAGATCCCGTTCACGCAGGAACAGGTCAACGAGGCCCAGAAGCAGGTGGTGCGCGAGAACAAGCTCGACAGCTGCTACCTGCGCCCGCTGGTCTGGATCGGCTCCGAGAAGCTCGGCGTCAGCCCCAAGGGCAACAGGATCCACGCGATGGTCGCGGCCTGGGCCTGGGGCGCCTACCTCGGCGAAGAAGGCATGAAGCGCGGCATCCGCGTCAAGACCTCCAGCTACACGCGGCATCACGTCAACATCACGATGACGCAGGCCAAGGCGGTCAGCAACTACAGCAACTCGATCCTGGCCAACATGGAGGCGCTCGACGACGGCTACGACGAGGCGCTGCTGCTCGATGCCAGCGGCTTCGTCTCCGAAGGCGCGGGCGAGAACATCTTCGTGGTCAAGGGCGGCGTGGTCTACACGCCAGACCTGTCGGCCGGCGCGCTCAACGGCATCACGCGCAACACCATCCTGCACATCTGCAAGGATCTCGGCATCGAGGTGGTGCAAAAGCGCATCACGCGCGACGAGGTCTACATCGCGGAGGAAGCCTTCTTCACCGGCACCGCCGCCGAAGTCACGCCGATCCGCGAACTCGACCGCGTCGAGATTGGCATCGGGTCGCGCGGCCCGGTCACCGAGAAGATCCAGAATGCCTTCTTCGACATCGTGAACGGCCGCAATCCCAAGTACGCCCACTGGCTCACCAAGGTCTGAAGACGATGTCCACCGCCAAGAGCACCATCGAACTCCTCGCCAAGGACCTGAACGACCAGGGCGGCGTGTTCTGCCCCAATCCCAAGGCCGACATGCAGCTCTGGAGCGCGCACCCGAAGGTCTACCTCGACGTGGCCCGCACCGGCGAGGCCAAGTGCCCGTATTGCGGCACCGTGTACCGCCTCAAGGCGGGCGAGGCTGCGGGGCACCACCACTGAGCTGGCCCGGGCGTCTCGCGCGCAGCGCGTGAAGGCGCGCCGTGGCGGCACGGCGCCGGGAGCGAAACCAATGTTTGGCTTGTTCAAGTCAAAGCAGCCGGCGCCTGCGGCGCGCGGCTTGTTCCTCATCAACGTCAAGGTCGGGCGAGGCTCGAACGGCAAGTTGCCGTCGACGCTCGCCGGCGCCTATGTCTCGGCCTACGCGACGGCTGCGGACCATGAGGTCGCCATGCGGCTCGCGGTGGCGAAGCTGAGGTCCCAGGGCTTTGAATTCCTGGCCACCCAGGGGCCGGTCACGCGGCTCGACCCGGGCGAGTGGTCCCGTCACGTTGCGCAGTCCTGGCCTGAGTTCATCGACGAGCTTCCCAAGCAGCACGAAGTCGCCGCGGGCCTCGAGGGCGAGATGGTGTTCTTCGGCCCGTTCGTGGGCTATGAGCGGGGCGTCGAGGGCTGAGCTCGGCCGGCGTCGCCGCTCGGCTCTATGAGTCGTTGACCGTCTCGTGTTCGGCGGGCATGAGGATCTCGAGGAGCTCGCAGTCGTCCGACCAGCCGACGACCGTGTGTCGGATGCCGGGTGGCTGGACCCAGCACGATCCGGCGACCAGCCGCTGCGGTCCGACGCCCTCGAAGTCCGTCTCGAACCAGCCCTTCAGGCAGTAGACCAGCTGGAATTGCACATCGTGGTGATGTCGCACGCTGAGTTCGGTGCGGAACGGCGCCACCATGCGGATCACATGGGCATGAGCCAACCCGTTCGTTGCAGCCGCGACGCCCAGGTCGCGGTAGGACGAGTAGGCTCGCAAGCCACCGGTCTTGAAATCGGCCTCGTGGTGGTGGCTGATCACGAAGCGCTGCGGTGCCGCATGAGACGGGTGGTCCATCCGATTCTCCGAAATGTTCGTCAGACCGTAATCTGATCGCCAAATCAGAGCGGCGCAAGTGCAGCGGCCGGTGCCACCCCATTTCGCCGCGGCGGCACCAGCCCGCGCCACGAATCCCCCGGCTCCTGCGCCAGCCGCAGGTAGACCATCGCCACCCACAGCAGCGCCAGCCCGATCTGCGCATCACGCAGGGCCGAGTTCACGCTGGTGGCGATCAGCATGACCAGCGTCGCGACGAAGGCCAGGCGCCCGGCGAGGTCGTCGCGCCGCCAGGCCACCCAGACCGCCACGAGGCAGATGACCAGCAGGCTCAGGGCACCCGGCACACCGCTCTGCGCGCCCATCCAGAGGAAGTCGTTGTGGGGCATGTTCTTGTAGTCCAGCAGCTTCGGCCCGCGCAGGTGCCACTGCTCGGTCCAGCCGCCGATGCCCCAGCCCGTGAGCGGCCGGTCGATGATCATGCGGGCGGTGTCGCGGTACATGTAGTAGCGCACCACCCAGCTGGCCTCGGAGATCTCGCCGGCCTGCGCGGCCTCGATCTCCTGGATGCCGACCGCGAATTTCTGCTGCACCACCGGCGTGTTCCACAGGGCGCCGACGCCGATCGCGCCGACGACCATCAGCACCAGCGCCAGCACCTTGAGCTGCCGCCGCCACTGGTGCACGCAGGCGGCCGGGATCACCAGCAGCAGGGCCAGCAGCGAGGTGCGCGAAGGCAGCGTGAAGGTGATGATCACCATCACCGCCGGCACCAGCGCGAAGGCCGCGGCGGCGCGCCAGGGCCGATGCTCGACCAGCGCCTTGAGCCCGTACACCGCGGCGGAGGCGCCCATGATCGTGAACAGCAGCGCATTGCTGATCGACTTGTTGCCGACCAGGATCAGCACGCCGCGCCAGGGCTCCCACATCGGGAAGCCGACCGTGTAGTACAGCGCGATCAAGACGATGTTCGCGAGCCCCATGAGCCAGAAACCGCGCACGGCCCAGATCGCCTCTTCGCGCGTGAGCGCCAGCGCCATCAGCACGGTGGCCGCGATGCGCAGTCCGTGCACCAGGTTCGAGGCTGTCTCGGGGTAGTGCGGCCCGATCGCCAGAATGACCAGCGTCCAGATCACGTAGGCCATCACCGGCCACCACATCGGGTTGCGGCGCAGCCGCACCGCCCGCTCGCGCCAGCCGCCGGCGGCCGCGAGCGCGACCATCAGCAGCAGCGCTGCCAGGTAGGTGACGCCGACCGGCATGAACACCGTGAGCCCCCAGAACATGGCCGCGGCCCGAACGATGTGCGATCTCTGCATAGTGCCGAATTCTAGAAGGGTGCTACCCGCACACAGTTCGGCAGGTTGCGCGTTTCGCCCCCCGGTACCCGGCCGGCGCAGCCAGGCCTGTTGGTGGAACACCGCGGAACCGGCTTCGCCGGGCCGCTGGTGTTGCCCCCGGTAGGGGGTGGGCGGGCTACACGAAGTGAGCCCAACCTGGGGGCGAGCCTAATGCGGGAGGGTAATGACGAAGCTGGCGCCGCCGCCGGGGCGATCCTCGCAGCGCACGCTGCCGCCGTGGCGCTCCGTGATCGACTTCACCAGCGCCAGGCCAAGCCCGACGCCGCCGTTGCGTTCGCTGGCGCCCGGCAGGCGGTAGAAGGGCTCGAAGATGCGCTCGCGCAGCGCCGCCGGCACGCCCGGGCCGCGGTCGTTGACGCGGATCTCGGCCTGGCCGGCCCGGCTGCCGATCTCCACGCTGGTCTCGCCGGCGCCGTAGCGGCCCGCGTTCTCGAGCAGGTTGCGGATCGCGCGGCGCAGCAGGCGCGGCACGCCCCGCACCGTGAGGGCGTCGCTGTCGGTGCCTTCCTTGACATCGAGGTCGGCATCGACGCGCGCGCATTCCTCGGCGGCGAGGCCCGTGAGGTCGACGGTCTCGACGGTGCCCATGTCGGCTTCCTTGGCGTCCAGCCGGCTGGCCAGCAGGATCTCGTCGATCAGCTGGTCGAGCTCGGCGATGTTGCGCGAGATCTCCTGGCGCGCGGCCGGGCCGGGCCGCTCGCCCATCAGCTCGAGCCCCATGCGGATGCGCGTCAACGGCGAGCGCAGCTCGTGCGAGGCATTGGCGAGCAGCGACTTGTGCGAGCGCACCAGTTGTTCGATGCGGGCCGCGGCGGCATTGAAGCCGCTGGAAAGATCGGCCACCTCGTCCTGGCCGTCTTCGGGCACGCGCGCCGACAAGTCGCCTTCGCCCCAGCGCTGCACGCCGCGCTGCAGCGCCTCGAGCCGCTTGGTGAGCCGGCGCACGATCGGGTAGACGCCCAGCGCGACCGCCACGCCCACCAGCGCCACCATCCAGCCGAGGCCGAAGGGCGTGCGCCAGGGCGACATGCCCGGCTGCCCGCCCGGACCGCGGTCGCGCGGCGCCACCTGCAGCGAGAGCGTCCGGCCGTCGTTCAGGGTGACGTCGAATTCCAGCCCCTGGCCCGGCACGCGCATGGCCTTGCCGCTGCCGATGTGGCGGTCCTGCGAATCGAGCACCACGACCTCGCGCGGCACCGGCGCCAGCCGCTCGCGCTCGCTCTCGGCGGCCTCGCGCACGATCCAGTTGGCCGTGAGCGTCAGGATGAAGACGCCCGCCACCACCGCCAGCCAGACGCGGACGTAGAGATGGCGGCGGTAGAGATTGAGAAGCATCAATCTTGCTGCTTGGCGAAGACGTAGCCCACGCCGCGCACCGTGAGGATGCGCTTGGGGTTCTTGGCGTCGACCTCGATCGCGGCCCGGATGCGGCCCATGTGGACGTCGATCGAGCGGTCGAAGGCCTCGAGCTCGCGTCCGCGCACGGCTTCCATGATCTGGTCGCGCGTGAGCACGCGGCCGGCGCGCTCGGCCATCGCCACCAGCAGGTCGAACTGGTAGGAGGTGAGGTCGGCGGGCGCGCCGCCCACCGTGACGGTGCGCGCGTTGCGGTCGATGTCCAGCGTGCCGAAACGCATCACGGCGGGCCCCTCGGAATCGCTCGCGGTTTCGCCGCGGCGGCGCAGCACGGCGCGGATGCGCGCCAGCAGCTCGCGCGGCTCGAAGGGCTTGGGCAGGTAGTCGTCGGCGCCGATCTCCAGCCCGATGATGCGGTCCATCGGATCGCCCTTGGCGGTCAGCATCAGCACCGACACCTTGGCCTGGCCGCCCGGCAGCGCGCGGATGCGCCGGCAGACCTCGAGGCCGTCGGTGTCGGGCAGCATCAGGTCGAGGATCACGAGGTCGGGCGAGCGCTGCTGCAGCATCTCGAGCCCGCTGGCGCCGTCGGCGGCGTGGGAGAAGCCGAAGCCCGACTGCGTCAGGTATTCGCCCACCATCTGCGCCAGGCGGGTGTCGTCTTCGATCATCAGGAGTTGCGGGGTGCTCATTCGGGGTGTCTCCGCGCGGCGTGCCACGGTGGTTGTACTCAGGGGGCTAGCTTCCTCCTGCGGGGTGGCGCAGGCTTGAACGCTTCGTAAAGTTGGGTAAACCTTGCCGCCGGCGGTTTCATCCGGCGGCGAAAAGAAGGGGCCCGGGCGGCGCGCCGGCGGGTGCGGTCGCCTGCGCCAGCAGCGCGGCCAGCGCGCCGCCGTCCAGGCCCGGGTGGTCGCGGCCGGCGCGGGCCAGCATCTCGCCGGCCAGGGCGTTCAGCCGGTCCACCGACTGGCGCATGCGGTTCCTGAAGGCGTCGTCGTCGAGGGTGTCGTTCAGGCTGCGGTTGAGTTCGGCGAACCACGGCAGCGCGGCCTGGTCGAGCAGCACGGCCGGATTGCGCCGGTGGCTCACGGCGGACCAGTCGCGGAAGAAGGCCTGGGCCGCGACATTGAGGCGCTGGCCCTGCTGCAGCTCGCCGCGCAGGCTGCCCAGCAGGGCCAGGTCGGTGAGCCGCCGCTGGAAGAAGATCTGCGCCAGCACGCCCCAGTAGTAGCTGTAGTCCCAGATCACCTTCACCGGCAGCACCTCGGGGTCGCCGAACAGCGGGTACTGGTCGGTGTAGAGCGCCAGCGTGCTCTCGTAGAACGAGTGGTAGATCTGGTCGTAGAGCTGGGTCCGCGCCGCCAGCGCATGGCCGGCGCGGTCGCGTCCGACCAGGTCGCAGATGTAGGTGTTGGACACCGCGATGAAATCGCTGCCCGGCGAATAGAAGGGGTCGAGGAACAGCCCGGCATCGCCTGTGAGCGCCCAGCGCCGGTCCGAGAACACCTGCTTGCAGCCGTAGGAGAAGTCGCGCAGGAAGGCGAAGTCCTGCAGCCGGTGGCGCTTGCCGTCGAGCGCGTCGTAGAGGCGCGGCTGCCAGGTCTGGAGCCACAGCATCGCCTTGTCGAAGGTGTCCATCCGCTCCAGCGGATGCAGGCGCGGGTCGGCGACGATGCCCACGGAATGCGAGCCCGAGGCCAGCGGGATCAGCCAGACCCAGTAGCCCGCGCCGACCAGGTGGTTGGTCGACAGCCAGCGCGACGGCGGTTCGCAGCAACGCGTGCGCCAATGCGGGTCGTCGGACCAGTCGTCGATCGCGATGTGCTCGCCGATGCGGAACCAGACCGCGTTGCAGTCGTGCGCGTTGGCCTGCTCGAGCCCGAGCTTGCGCTTGAGCAGGCCGGCGCGGCCGCAGGCGTCGACCAGCCAGCGGGTGTGCATCTCGAGCGTCTCGCCGCCCCGCGACCATTCGATCCGATGCGGCCGGCGCGGATCGTCGGCCAGGTCGATCCGGCGCACCGTCGCGTGGTCGATGAAGCGCGCGCCCTGGCGCCCGGCCTCTTGGGCCAGGTAGTTCTCGAAGATGCCGCGGTCGATCTGATAGCTCGGCACCGAGAGGTAGCGGCTGGCGCCGATCTCGGTCACCTGGTCGACGTCGCGCCGTCCTTCGCTGAAGAAGAAGCGGAAGCCGAACTTGCGCAACTGGGCGCCATGCAGGTGCGGCTTGAGGCCGAGCACGGTGTCGAAGTAATGCGCGCCGATCTCGACCGATGATTCGCCCACCTTGTGGGTCGCCTGCGGCACCGGATGCGTGCGGCGCTCCAGCACCACGACATCGATCTCGGAAAAGCGCTGGCGAAGTTGCAGCGCCAGCGTGAGGCCTGCGAGCCCGCCGCCCATGATCACGACATCGTGTGCGGGGGGGCGGCTCGCGTCCATGGGGCGTCAGCCCTGCGGTTCGAGCTGAAGCTCTGGTTGCAGCTGGAGCTGCAGCGACAGCGTGGCCGACAGCGGCAGGCTCAGCGACTCGGACTCGCCGCGCGCCAGCGCCTCGAACAGCGGCAGGGCATCGGCCATCGCGTTCACTTCCAGGGCGCGTGCCGCGGCGCAGCGAGCCCGCGTCGCCGGCAGGGCGCCTCCGGCCAGCGACCACTCGAAGGACGCCACGGTGCGCTCGGTGCGCGTGGGCGACAGCACCAGGGCCACGGCCAGCATCTCGCGGCTGGTCGTCACCGAGGCCAGCGCGCCCACGGCCGGCATGTCGTAACCGGCCAGCAGCACGGCGCGCTGGTCGGCGGCGCACTGCGCCCCCCCGAACTTGTGGAACTTGATCGGCGACAGCAGCAGCGGATCGGCCGCCAGCGTGCCGCACATGTAGTCGTTGATGCCCAGGTCGCCATGCGCCGAGGCGAAGACGCAGGGCAGGTCGGCCGCGTTGCGGCCCGAGCCGGCCACGGCGGCGGCGGCCACTTCGAGCGCCAGCGCCACGGTGTCGGGGGCGCGCCGGCGTTCGGCCGGCGCCAGCAGCTGCGGCGAGGGCCGCTTGGCCGGCGGGGCGGCCGGCGCGCCCTCGCCGCGGAACACGGCGCTGGCGATCTCCCAGCCCGGCAGCGTCGCGGCCCAGAAGGCCGGGCCTTCGATGTAGAGCGTGGGGGTCTTGTTCGTCGTCATTGAAGTACCTTCGTGCTGCGCACTGCGGTGCGAGCTTGCTTGGGAGCGGCCCGGCGCTGCGCTCATGCTGCGGCTCCCTTGCCGAAGACCAGCGAGCAGTTGTTGCCGCCGAAACCGAAGGAATTGCTCAGCGCGTAGCGCACCTCGCCGCGCGCGGGCTGCAGCTTGATCTGCGGTCCGCACTCGGCATCGAGCGTGGTGGTGTTGACGGTGCCCGGCTTGAGGCCGGTCTCGATTGCCAGCAGGCTGATCACGGCCTCGACGATGCCGGCCGCGCCCAGCGTGTGGCCGGTGAAGCCCTTGGTCGAGCTGGCGTGGATGGTGTCGGGGAATCGGCGCGTCACCAGGGCCCCTTCGACCTCGTCATTCTTGGTGCTCGCGGTGCCGTGCATGTTGATGTAGTCGATGGCGTCGGCCGCGAGGCCGGCGCGCGCCAGCGCGTCGTCGAGCGCCTTCTCGGCGCCCAGGCCCTCGGGATGCGGGGTGGACATGTGGTGGGCGTCGCTGGCCTCGCCATAGCCCAGCAGTTCGAGCCGGCCGCGGCCGCGCTCGACCAGCGCGAAGCCCGCGGCTTCGCCGAGGCTGATGCCGTCGCGTGCGGCATCGAAGGGGCGGCAGGGCGCGGACGAGACCAGTTCGAGCGAGTTGAAGCCGAACAGCACGCTGCCGCACAGCGTGTCGACGCCACCGACCACGGCCGCGTCGACCAGGCCGAGGCGGATCAGCCGCTCGGCCGAGGCGAACACCTTGGCGCTCGACGAGCAGGCGGTGGAGATGGTCTCGGCCGGGCCTTCGAGGCCCAGCGCCTGCTGCACGAAGAGGGCGAGCGAGTGCGGCGTGTGGACCATGGGGCGCTGCTGGGCGGCGGGGAAGGCGCCGTCGACCAGCTGCGTGTAGGCGGCCTCGGTCTCGCCGATGCTGGAGGTCGAGGTGCCGAGCACCAGCGCGATGCGCGTCGGGCCGTAGCGCTCGCGCGCGGCGGCGACCGCTTCCATGAAGCCGTCGGCCTGCAGCCCGAGCCAGGCCAGGCGGTTGTTGCGGCAGTCCCAGGCCGCAAGTTCCTCGGGCAGCCGGAGCGCCTCGAGTCCGTCGACGCGGCCGATCCAGGTCGGCAGCGGCGAGGCGCCGAAATCGTTGGCGCGCAGGCCGCTGCGCGAGTGCTCGAGGGCGTCGAGCAGAGGGGCCTTGCCCACACCGACGGCCGAGGTCGCGGTGAAGGCGCTGATCTGCAAGGGGAGGATGCGGGAAGGTGTCACGGTGGGCACGTTGCGATGGCTGAAACACGACAGCCTACCAGTTGGGCGCGATCCACCACGGTCGGTCAGGGCTTGGACCCCGCGGCCGGGCGCCTCAGGGCAGGGCGCCTAGGGCGAATCAGGCGCATCGGCCTTGCCGCGCTTGGCGGCCTGCGACGCCAGCGCCACCAGCAGCAGCACCGGCACCCCCATCACCGCCGTGCCGATGAAGAAGGCTTGGTAGCCAAAGGCGTCCACGAAGACGCCCGAATAGCCGGCGATGAACTTGGGCAGCAGCAGCATCAGCGAGCTGAACAGGGCGTATTGGGTGGCCGAGTAGTTGATGTTGGTCAGGCTCGACAGGTAGGCGATGAAGGCCGCCGAGGCGATGCCGCCGGCCAGGTTGTCGGCCGACACCACCAGCACCAGCGCCGTGAGGTCGTGCCCGCGCGAGGCCAGTCCGGCGAACAGCAGGTTGCTGGCGGCGCTCAGCACGGCGCCCAGCATCAGCACCCGCATCACGCCGAGCTTCATCGACAGCACGCCGCCGACGAAGGCGCCGACCAGCGTCATCACCACGCCGTAGATCTTGCTGACCGTGGCGACCTCGTCCTTGGTGAAGCCCATGTCGACGTAGAACGGGTTGGCCATGATGCCCATCACCACGTCGCTGATCCGGTAGACCGCGATCAGCGACAGGATCAGCACCGCCTGCCAGCGGTAGCGGCGGATGAAGTCGGCGAAGGGCTCGATCAGCACGCTCTGCAGCCAGGCGGCCGCCGTCTTCGGCTGCGGCAGCGTGGCGCGCACCGGTTCCGGCGACAGCAGCACGGTGAGCACGCCCACCGCCATCGATGCGGCCATCACGAGGTAGGCCGTCTTCCAGGCGTTGTTCTGGTAGCCCGCGAGGCCGGGCAGTTCAGCCCATGCCGCGACCCAGAGCACGCCCGCGCCGGCCCAGATCATCGCCAGCCGATAGCCCGTCTGGTAGGCGGCGGCCAGCGCGGCCTGCTTGCGCGTGGCAGCGGATTCGATGCGGAAGGCGTCGAGGGCGATGTCCTGCGTCGCCGAGGAGAAGGCGACCAGCAGCGCGCACCACACCAGCGGCGGCAGGCCGTCGCGCGGGTCGTTGAAGGCCATGCCGGCGAGTCCTGCGATCACGCCCATCTGCGCCAGCAGCAGCCAGCCGCGGCGGCGGCCCAGCAGCGTGGTCAGCGGCGGGATCGGCAGCCGGTCCACCAGCGGCGCCCAGACCCACTTGAAGCCGTAGGCGAGCCCGACCCAGCTCAGGAAGCCGATGGTGGTGCGATCGACCCCCGCCTCGCGCAGGCGAAAGCTCAGCGTGCCGAGCACCAGCAGCAGCGGCAGGCCCGCGGAGAAGCCCAGCGCAAGCATGCGCAGTGTTGCGGGTTCGAGATAGACCTTGAGCGCGTCGCGCCAGGGCAGGGAAGGTGGGGCTTCGTCAGCCGATGGTGCGGACATTGAGAGAGGTTCGTTGGGGCTGCTTATTATTCCCGCATGTGTTTGCTCTGCGATTTTCGATCCGCTCCCCCTCGCGGACGCCGCGCCTTCCTGCTGGCGGCGGGCGCTGCCGCCGCATCGCCCGCCCTGGCGCAGGTCGACGTCGGCGAGGCGTCGGTGGCGCGCAACCTGGTGCCTGCGGAGAACATCGAGCGCGCCGGCGTCCAGCAATATCACCAGCTCCTGGCGCAGGCCCGGGCCAAGGGCGCGCTCGCGCCCGACGGCAATGCCCAGTTGCAGCGGCTGCGGGCCATCGCCTCGAAGATCATTCCTTTCACGGCGCAATGGAACCCGCGTGCCGCGACGTGGAAGTGGGAAGTCAACCTGATCGCCAGCAAGCAGATCAACGCCTTCTGCATGCCGGGCGGCAAGATCGCCTTCTTCACGGGCATCCTCGAACAGTTGAAGCTCAGCGACGACGAAGTCGCGATGGTCATGGGCCACGAGATGGCGCACGCGCTGCGCGAGCATGCGCGGGCGCGGCTTGCCAAGAACGCGGGAACGGGGGCGGCGCTGTCGATCGCGGCGCAGTTGTTCGGTCTCGGCCAGGCCGGCGATCTGGCGGCCCGGGCCGGCACCCAACTCATCACGCTCAAGTTCAGCCGCAGCGATGAGACGGACGCCGATCTCGTCGGCCTCGAACTCGCGGCGCGCGCGGGCTACGACCCGAAGGCGTCGGTGTCGCTGTGGACCAAGATGGCGAAGGCATCGAAGAGCGAAGGCGCGATCAGCTTCCTCTCGACGCATCCGAGCGGGCCGGACCGCATCAAGGTGCTGCAGGCCAACGTGCCCAAGGTCGAAGGCCTGTCAGGCCGTCTTCGCGCAGCGCCATGAGCGCGACAGACTCAGCGCGGCTGACGCGCCTTGACGCGCCCTGACGCCCGGGAGAACCGCGGCGCATCCGCCCGTGCTTGCGAAGGCCTGGCACATCCTTTGCAAGGCATCTTGTACACAAGACAGGATGCTTGATGATGGTGCATGACAAGGCCGCGCCCGCGGGCGCGGCCGACGAACAGGTGAAGGCCCGGGCCGCGGCGGCCTGGATCGCGCGCTTCGCGGCGCCTCTGGGCGGTGCTGCCACCGGCCCGCTGGCCGGCCTGCGCTTCGCCGCCAAGGACAACATCGACGTCGCCGGCGTGCCCACCACGGCCGCCTGCCCGGCCTTCGCCCGCACCCCGACGGCGCACGCCCAGGTGGTGCAGCGGCTGCTCGATGCCGGTGCGGCGCTCCTGGGCAAGACCAACCTGGACCAGTTCGCCTGCGGGCTGAACGGCACCCGCTCGCCCTACGGCGCGGTGCCCAACAGCTTCGACCCGCGCTACGTCTCGGGCGGATCGAGCTCGGGCTCGGCCTACGTGGTGGCGACCGGGCAGGCCGATTTCGCGCTCGGCACCGACACCGCCGGCTCGGGCCGGGTGCCGGCCGGGCTCAACAACATCGTCGGCATCAAGCCCTCGCGCGGACTGCTGAGCGCGCGCGGCGTGGTGCCGGCGGCGCAGAGCGTCGACTGCGTCTCGATCTTCGCGCGCACGGTGGCGGTCGCAGCGCGCGTGCTGCACGCGGCGATGGCCTACGACCCCGAGGATCCCTTCGGGCGCAGTCTGGCGCTGGAGACCCGGCCGCTGTCTGCGGGCTTTCGCTTCGGCGTCCCGTCGGCGCTGAACTTCTTCGGCGACGCCCGGTCGGCCGAGGCCTTCGCGCGCGCCATCGAGCGGATGCGCTCGCTCGGCGGCACGCCGGTCGAGATCGACTACGCGCCGCTCGCCGAAGCCGCCGCGCTGCTCTACGACAGCGCCCTGGTCGCCGAGCGCTACGCCGCGGTGCGCGAATTCTTCGATGCCCACGAAAGCGAGGTGCTGGAGCCGGTGCGCGGCATCCTCGCGCAGGGGCGCGGCTACAGCGCCGCCGACTTCGTCGATGCCCGCACGAAGCTGCAGGCGCTGGGCCAGCGCGCCGCGGCGATGTGGAGCGACATCGATGTGCTGCTGGTGCCCACCGCGCCGACCCACTGCACGATCGAGGCGATGCGGGCCGACCCGGTGGCGCTCAATCGCCAGCTGGGCGAATACACCAACTTCGTGAACCTGCTGGACTACGCGGCGATCTCGGTGCCGGCCAGCCTGCGCGACGACGGCCTGCCCTTCGGCATCACGCTGATCGGCCGCGCCGGCAGCGACTTCCAGCTGGCCGAGCTGGGCCAGCGCTTCCATCACGCCACCGGGCTCCCGCTCGGCGCCACGCGGGAGCCGTTGCCCGCGCCCGAGCCGCTTCCGGTGATTGCCGAGCCGCCGACGGTGGCGGTGGCGGTGGTCGGCGCCCACCTGTCGGGCATGCCGCTGAATAGCCAGCTCACCGAGCGCGGCGCCCGTCTGGTCGCGGCGACCCACACGGCGCCGGACTACCGGCTCTATGCGCTGCCCGGCACCGTGCCGCCCAAGCCCGGGCTGCTGCGCGTGGCGCCCGGCGAGGGCGCGGCGATCGCCATCGAGATCTGGGACATGCCGCTGGCGCACTACGGCAGCTTCGTCGCCCTGATCCCGGCCCCGCTGGGCATCGGCAGCCTGCTGCTGGCCGACGGTCGCAGCGTGCAGGGCTTCCTCTGCGAGGCGCTGGCGGTGGCTGGCGCCGACGACATCACCGCCCTCGGCGGCTGGCGCGCCTACATCGCGGGGCGCAGCACGGCCGCGACCTGAACCTCTTCCCACTTTTCATCCGGAGTACGCCATGGCCCACAGCAAGAAACCCCTGACTCTCGCCACCCCGGCCTCGCGGCGCCAACTGCTGCAGGCCGGTGCGGCCGGCCTGGCGGTGCTCGCCGCGCCCGCGATCGTGCGGGCCCAGGGCGCGCCCAGGATCCGCATCGGCTACTGGCCGATCGCGGCCGGCCTGCCGTTCTACGCCGCGGTCGAACTGGGCTATTTCAAGGCGGCCGGGTTGGACGTCGAGGTGCAGCGCTATGCGGGCGCGCAGCAGATCATGGAAGCGATGCTGGCCGAGCGCTGCGACGGCAGCGCCAACGGCACCGGCTCGGCCAACATCGCGATCGGCGAGATCGCGGCGCCGGGCAGCTTCAAGATCTTCTGCTCCAACCCGAGCAACGCGCGGAACGTGCTCGACCAGGTGCTGGTGCCGACCGCGAGCACGGCCAAGGTGATGGCCGACCTCAAGGGCAAGCGCGTGGCCTCCGGCCCCGGCATCCAGAACGTGACACTCGCCAAGGCGGTGCTCGAACGCGGCGGCGCCACGGGCGCCACGGTGGTCGAGCTGCCGATCGGCCAGCATGTCGCGGCGCTCGCGGCCGGCCAGGTCGACGGCTGCTACACCCTGGAGCCGACCGGCACCATCGGCCGCCTCAACGGCAGCACCCGTGTGCTCGAGGCCGGGGTGATCGCGAAATACGTACTGGGCGATCCGATGGCGCCGTGGTTCGGCGGTTCGGCCTCGCTGACCTCGGCGCTGATCAAGAAAAATCCCGACGCGGCGAAGAAGTTCATCGCCGCCTATGGCCAGGGCGTGGCCTTCGTGCGCAGCAAGCCGGCCGAGGCGCGCCAGTACCTCAAGGGCTACACCGCGATCGAGGGGCCGCTGACCGGCGAGGTGCCGCTGGCGGCCTACACGATGTACAACGAGTTCACGCCCGGCGATATCGCGTACTTCCAGAAGTTCTTCGACCTGTTCTCCGACAAGGGCATCTTCTCGTCGCGCCTGATGGTCGACACGATGCTCTACAAGGGCTGATGGCATGACGACGCCCTCGTCCGGCACGGCGCCCTGGTCGCCCCCCGCAACCGCAGCCGACGCCGCGCCGCCGCGCGAATCGCACTGGGTCAAGGCGCTGCCCTTCATCGGCCCGGTGGTGTTGTTCATCGTCTGGGACCTGGTGGTGCGCTTCGGCCTGATCAAGGCCATCCTGCTGCCGATGCCGGGCGACACGCTGCTCACGCTCGTGTCGGGGTTGGCGGGCGGCCCGCTGCTGCTCGACTTCGCGGTCACGGTCTGGCGCACCTTGCAGGCCTTCCTGATCGCGGCCGTGGTGGGCGTGCCGCTCGGGGTGCTGCTCGGCAGCAACGAGCGCGCCTACCGCAGCGTCGAGTTCCTGATCGACTTCTTCCGCTCCACGCCCTCGTCGGCGCTGATCCCGCTGTTCCTGATGATCTTCGGCGTGTCGGACGTCAACAAAGTGGCGATCGCGGCCTTCGGCGCACTGCTGATCGTGGTCTTCAACAGCGCCTACGGCGTGATGAACGCGCGCAAGCAGCGGGTGATGGCGGCCAAGGTCATGGGCGCCTCGCGCTGGCAGATCTTTCGCGACGTGCTGGTGTGGGAGAGCCTGCAGCCGACCTTCGTCGGGCTGCGCTCGGCGGTGTCGATGGCGCTGGTGATCGTGATCGTGGCCGAGATGTTCATCGGCTCCGACAGCGGGCTGGGCCACCGCATCATCAACTCGCAGCAGGTGATGAACGTGAAGGACATGTACGCCTCGATCCTCGCGGCCGGCGCGCTGGGCTATGCGCTCAACATCCTTTTCCTCGTGGCCGAGCGCCGCATCGTGCACTGGAGCGGAAGATGAGAGCCAGCGTCGAGCGCGTCATCAACGGCCCGGTGTACGCCGACGTGCCGAAGCCGGTCTTCACCCCGGGCCCGGCCGGCACCCACATCACCATCCGCGGGCTGACCAAGCACTTCGCGGGCTGGCCGCTGTACCAGAACTTCGACCTCGACATCCCGAAGCACAGGATCGTCTCGGTGTTCGGGCCCAACGGCTGCGGCAAGTCGACGCTGATCAACATGATCGCGGGCCTGATCCCGATCGATGCGGGCGAGATCCTGTTCGACGGCAAGTCGCTCAAGGACACCAAGATCGGCTACGTGTTCCAGAACTACCGCGAGGCGATGTTCCCGTGGATGCGCACCATCGACAACATCGCCTATCCGCTCAAGCTGGAAGGCCGTTCCAAGGCCGAAGTCGACCGGCGCATGGCGGAGCTGGTGGCTTCGTTCGACGTCAAGTTCGACCTCAAGCGCTATCCCTACGAGCTCTCGGGCGGCCAGCAGCAGACCGCCTCGATCATGCGGGCGCTGGCGCCCAACCCCGAGGTGCTGTTCCTCGACGAGCCGTTCTCGGCGCTCGACTTCGAGATGACGCTGTTCATCCGCGAGAAGCTGCAGGAGGTGTTCATGAAGACCGGCACCACGATGCTGCTGGTGTCGCACGACCTCGAGGAGGCGGTGTACCTGGCCGACCAGGTGCTGCTGCTGACCAAGCGGCCGACCAAGGTGGCCGAGATCCTCGACTACCGCGACGAGCGGCCGCGCACGCTCGAGACCTTGAGCTCGGCGAGCTTCGTCGCCATGAAGAAGCTGAGCCTGGAGATCTTCCAGCGCGAAGTGCGCCGCTAGGAGTCCCGCCATGACGCCTTCGGAGATCGAAGCCTATGTCGATGCATCAGCGGCCATGCTCGGCCTGAAGCTCAGGCCCGACCAGAGGCCCGGCGTGCTGCGCTACTTCTCGCTGGCGGCGGAGTTCGCCGCGCTGGTCGAGGCCGTGCCGCTCAGCGAGCGCGACGAGCCGGCGCTGAGCTTTGCGCCGGTGTCGCCGCGGGAGAAGGAGCAATGAGCGCCGCGGCCCTGCTCCAGCAGGATGCGTCCGCCATGGCCGACGCGGTCCGCGGCAACGCGGTCAGCGCGGTGGCGCTGGTGCAGGCCAGCCTGGACCGCATCGAGGCCACCGACCGCCGCGTCAACGCCTTCACCGCGGTGCTGCGCGAGCGCGCCCTGCGGCGCGCCGCGCAGGTCGATGACTCGCTGGCCTCCGACAACGGCCCGCGCACGCGCGAACTGCCGCTGCTGGGCGTGCCCTTCGCGGTCAAGAACCTGTTCGACATCGCCGGCCTGGCGACCCTCGCGGGCTCGAAGATTGAGCGCGAGCACACGCCGCCGCGCGACGATGCGGCGCTGGTCCGGCGGCTCGAGAGCGCGGGCGCGGTGCTGGTCGGCGCGCTCAACATGGACGAGTACGCCTACGGCTTCACGACCGAGAACAGCCACGTCGGCCCGTGCCACAACCCGCACGACCTGACACGCATCGCGGGCGGCTCCTCGGGCGGCTCGGGCGCCGCGGTCGCGGCGGGGCAGGTGCCGCTGACCCTGGGCTCCGACACCAACGGCTCGATCCGCGTGCCTTCGTCGCTGTGCGGCGTGTTCGGCCTCAAGCCGACCTTCGGGCGCCTGCCGCGCACCGGCAGCTTTCCCTTCGTGTCCAGCCTCGATCATCTCGGGCCGTTCGCGCGCTCGGTGCGCGACCTGGCGCTCGCCTACGACGCGATGCAGGGCCCCGAAGGCGCCGGCCCGCGCGACCCGGGCTGCGCGCAGCGCGCGGCCGAGCCGGTGGCCGCGGCGCTGGCGCTCGGCGCACGGGGGCTGCGCATCGGCGTGCTGGGCGGCTACTTCCGCCAGCATGCCCAGCCGGAGGCGCTGATCGCGGTCGACGCGGTGGCCCGGGCGCTGGGCGCCAGCCGCACGGTCGAGCTGCCGATGGTCGAGGCCGGCCGGGCCGCGGCCTTCCTGATCACCAACGCCGAAGGCGCGGCACTCCACCTGCCCGACCTGCGCGCGCGCGCGCAGGATTTCGAACCGCTGTCGCGCGACCGCTTCCTGGCCGGCGCGCTGCTGCCGGCCGCATGGGTCGCGCGCGCGCAGCGCGTGCGGCGGCTCTATTCCGAGCAGGTGGCGCGGCTGTTCGAGCGCTTCGACATCCTGCTGGCGGCCGCCACGCCCTCGGCCGCGACGCCGATCGGCGCCGAATGGTTCGAGCTCAACGGCCGGCGGCTGCCGGTGCGTCCCAACCTGGGCCTGCTGACCCAGCCGATCTCCTGCATCGGCCTGCCGGTGTGCGCGGTGCCGGTGTGGGGCGCCCACCCCGCGCTGCCGATCGGCGTGCAGGTCATCGCGGCGCCGTGGCGCGAAGACCTAGTGCTGCGCGTCGCCGCCGCGCTCGAGTCGGCCGGCGCGGTGCATTCGCCGGTCGCAGCGCTCTGATGAAGGAGACACGATGAACCAGCCCATCAACCTGCCCGAGGTGCTCGCCGAAGTCGGGGCCGCCTGCGACCGCTACGAAGACGCCCTGGTCCACAACAAGGTCGAGGTGCTCGACGAGCTGTTCTGGAACAGCCCGCACACGCTGCGCTACGGCGCCACCGAGAACCTCTACGGCTACGACGAGATCCAGGCCTTCCGCGCCGCGCGGCCCTCGCAGGGCCTGGCGCGCGAAGTCCTGCGCACGGTCGTCACCACCTACGGCCGCGACTTCGCCACCGCCAACCTCGAATTCCGGCGCGAAGGAAGCACAAGGACGGGGCGCCAGAGCCAGACCTGGATGCGCACCGCACAAGGCTGGCGCGTGGTGGCGGCCCACGTGAGCCTGTTGGGCTGATTTCGGGGGGCAAGGCGCTGGTACGGTTTTTGCACACCAACTTGTATCCAAGACAGGACACCCCGGCCTTCTGATTCTTCCATCACCTGGAGTAAGCACCATGAGCCAGTTCAACCGTCGCGATTCCCTCAAGTCCCTGGCCGCGCTGGCCTCCGCCACCACGCTGGGCGGATGGAGCGCGCTGGCCCGTGCGCAGAAGCCGCTGACCGTCGGCGTGATCTACGTCGGCCCGCGCGACGACTACGGCTACAACCAGTCGCATGCGCTGGCGGCGGCCGAACTCAAGAAGATGCCGGGCCTCAAGGTGGTCGAGGAAGAGAACGTGCCCGAGACCGCGGCGGTGCAGAAGACCATGACCGGCATGATTTCGCAGGATGGCGCCAAGCTGCTGTTCCCGACCTCCTTCGGCTACTTCGACCCGCACATCCTGGCCGTGGCGCCGAAGAACCCGGACGTGCGCTTCTCCCATTGCGGCGGCCTCTGGAGCGAGGGCAAGCACCCGAACAACGTCGGCAGCTTCTTCGGCTACATCGACGAGTGCCAGTTTCTCAACGGCGTGATCGCCGGCCACATGACGAAGAGCAACAAGATCGCCTTCGTGGCCGCCAAGCCGATCCCGCAGGTGCTGCGCAACATCAATGCCTTCACGATGGGCGCGCGCTCGGTCAAGCCCGGCATCACCTGCAGCGTGATCTTCACCGGCGACTGGTCGATGGCGGTGAAGGAGGCCGAGGCCACCAACAGCCTGGCCGACCAGGGCTGCGACGTGTTCACGATGCACGTGGACGGCCCCAAGGTGGTGGTCGAGACGGCTGCCAAGCGCGGCAAGATGGTCTGCGGCTACCACGCGAGCCAGGCCAAGCTGGCACCCAACGCCTACCTCACCGGCGCCGAGTGGAACTGGCTCACCGCCTACAAGACCGTGGTCGATGCGGCGCAGGCCGGCAAGCCGCATCCGAACTTCCTGCGCGGCGGCCTCAAGGAAGGCTACGTGAAGATGTCGGCCTATGGCCCGATGGTCACGGACCCGGCCAGGAAGAACGCCGACGAGATCAAGGCCAGGATGCTCGCGGGCAGCTTCGACATCTTCCAGGGCGGCCTGAAGGACAACAAGGGTGTGGTCGTGATTCCGGCCGGCAAGGCGCTCAAGCAGACCGACCTCGAACTCGAGAAGATGAACTACCTGGTCGAAGGCGTCATAGGTTCCGTCGGCTGAACACCTGACTTCGCGAGCCGACGATGCGCCACGCATTGAAAGAGATCGCGCTGCCGGTGTTCGCCATCGCGGCGGCACTGCTTCTCTTCGGCGTCTTCGTCTGGTTCGCCGGCGTGAGTCCGCTGGAGGTCTGGGTCATTCTCTTCAAGGGGGCCTTCGGCGACTGGTTCTCGTGGCAGAACACGCTGCAGCGCGCCGCGCCGCTGATGCTGACCGCGCTGTGCGTGGCCATTCCTGCGCGCGCCGGGCTGGTGATCATCGGCGGCGAGGGCGCCCTGGTGCTCGGCGGACTGGCCGCCGCGGCGCTGCCCTATGCGCTGCCGCTGCCGGCCAATCTCGCGGGCACGCTGCTGCTGTGCATCGCGGGCGCCATCGCCGGCGCTGCCTGGATCGCGCTGGCGGGCTGGCTGCGCCAGTACCGCGGCATCAACGAGACCATCAGCAGCCTGCTGCTGGCCTACATCGCGATCGGGCTTTTCAAGCACCTGGTCGAGGGCGTGCTGCGCGATCCGGCCAGCCTCAACAAGCCGGCGACCCGCTCGCTCGCGGACGGCCTCGCGATCGGCGGCATCGGCGGCTCCGACGTGCACTGGGGGCTGGTGATCGGCATCGTGGCCTGCGCGATCTCGGGGCTCTGGCTGCGTGCCACCGCATCGGGCTTCTCGGTCCGCGTGGTCGGCGGCAACCCGCGCACCGCGCAGTTGGTGGGCCTGCCGGCGAACGGGCTGATCCTGGCGGCCTGCGGGCTGGGCGGTGCCTTCGCCGGCGTCGCCGGCGCGGTGGAGGTCGCGGCGGTCCATACCAACGCCAACGCCTCGCTGATCGCGGGCTATGGCTACGCCGGCATCCTGGTCGCGTTCATCGCCCGCCACAACCCGGTGGCGGTGATCCCGGTGGCGATCCTGTTCGGCGGCTTCGGCGCCGCGGGCAGCCTGCTGCAGCGGCGCCTGGGCCTGCCCGATGCCTCGGTGCTGGTGCTGCAGGGCCTGGCCTTCGTGCTCATCCTCGCGAGCGAGGGGCTGCGGATGATCGACTGGAAGGCGCTGCTGAAGAACCGCATGCCGCGTGCGGTGCAGCCGCGCCTGACCAAGGAGCCCGTATGAGACGCCGGGCCGCTCCCAAGTCGAATACCGCAGCGCGCAGCGCGGAGGTTGCTCCATGACAGCCGACCAGTGGATCGCGCTCGTGGCCGGCATCGTCGGCGGCGCGTTGCGCGTCGGCGCGCCCTTCCTCTTCGTGAGCCTGGGCGAATGCCTGACCGAGAAATCGGGCCGCATCAATCTCGGCCTCGAGGGCGTGCTGGTGCTCTCGGCCATGGCCGCCTTCGGCGGCGCCTGGCTCACCGGCTCGGCCTGGCTCGGCGTGCTGATCGGCGCCGCAGCGGGCGCGCTGCTGGCGCTGCTGCACGGGCTCCTGTGCTCGCTCGACCGCGTCAACGACGTCGCCACCGGCATCGCGCTGATGCTGTTCGGCACCGGGCTCGCCTTCTACCTGGGCAAGCCGCTGATCCAGCCGCAGGCACCGCAACTGCCGGCGATTCCGCTGGGCGACTGGAGCGACGACCCGGTGATCCGTTCGGCGCTGCAAGTCAACGCGCTGGTGCCGGTGGGCATCGCGCTGGCGGTGTTCCTGTGGTGGGGCTTCGCGCGCACCCGCGCCGGCTTGCTGGTGCGCATGGCCGGCGACTCGGCCAATGCGACGCGGGCGCTCGGCTATTCGGTCGCCGGGCTGCGCATCGCCGCCACCACCGCGGGCGGCTTCATCGCCGGGCTCGGTGGCGCCTCGCTCACGCTGTTCTATCCGGGCAGCTGGAACGAGGGCATCTCGAGCGGCCAGGGCCTGATCGCGGTCGCGCTGGTGATCTTCGCGCGCTGGAGCCCGCTGCGCTGCATCGGCGCGGCGCTGCTGTTCGGCGGCGCCGGCGCGATCGGCCCGGCGCTGCAATCGATCGGCGTCGGCTGGGGCTACCACCTGTTCAACACGGTGCCCTACGTGCTCACGCTGGTGATCCTGGTGCTGACCTGCAAGCCCGGCAGCGTCGCCGCGGGCAGCCCGGGCGAACTCTCGTCCACCCGTTGAACCACAAGGAGTCTTCGCCATGAGCAGTCCCGCCGCCGGCCGACCTGGCGACCCCGGACCGATGGACCTCGCGGCCGGCCTCGACACGCGCGCGACCTTCGTCGCGGCCGATCCGTATCCGTGGCCCTACAACGGCGCGCTCAGGCCCGACAACACCGCGTTGATCGTGATCGACATGCAGACCGACTTCTGCGGCGCGGGCGGCTATGTCGATGTGATGGGCTACGACCTGTCGCTGGTGCAGGCGCCGATCGCACGCACGCTGGCGCGGCTGCGGCTGCTGGGCTTCCACATCATCCACACGCGCGAAGGCCACCGCCCGGATCTCGCCGACCTCCCTGCCAACAAGCGCTGGCGCTCGCGGCAGATCGGCGCCAACGGCGTGGGCATCGGCGACGAAGGCCCGTGCGGGCGCATCCTGGTGCGCGGCGAGCCGGGCTGGGAGATCATTCCCGCGCTGGCGCCGCTCGCCGGCGAAGTGGTGATCGACAAGCCCGGCAAGGGCTCGTTCTACGCCACCGACCTCGAACTGGTGCTGCGCACGCGCGGCATCGAGAACCTGATCCTCGCCGGCATCACGACCGACGTCTGCGTCCACACCACGATGCGCGACGCCAACGACCGCGGATTCGAATGCCTGCTGTTGTCGGACTGCACCGCAGCCACCGACCACGGCAACCACCTCGCGGCGCTCAGGATGATCACCATGCAGGGCGGCGTGTTCGGCGCGCACGCGAACTCGGGCGCGCTGCTCGAGGCACTGCCACAGCCCTAGACCGGAGAGCACGACATGATTGCCCCCGTCGCCCCGCTTCCTTGCGCCACCGGCGCGCTGGCGCTCGACACCTACGAGCTCACCAAGCGCTTCGGCAGCTTCACTGCGATGGACCGCGTGACCCTGCACGTCGAGCCCGGCACGGTGCACGCGCTCCTGGGCGAGAACGGTGCGGGCAAGAGCACGCTGGTGAAATGCGTGGCCGGCTTCCAGCGCGCCGAAGAGGGAGCGATCCTGATCGACGGCCGCGAGCAGGACATCGCCAACCCGGTGGTCGCCCGCATGCTCGGCATCGGCATGGTCTACCAGCACTTCACGCTGGCACCGGGCATGACGGTGGCCGAGAACCTGCTGCTGGCCGGCGGCAAGACGCCGGCGCTGATCGACTGGAAGCGCAAGAGCGCCGAGCTCGAGGACTTCCTGGCCGGCACGCCCTTCAGCCTCGACCTCGACGCGCGTCCGTCGGAACTCGCGGCCGGCGAGAAGCAGAAGCTCGAGCTGCTCAAGCAGCTCTACCTGAAGCCGCGCCTCCTGATCCTCGACGAGCCGACCTCGGTGCTGACGCCGCAGGAGGCCGACGAGGTGCTGGGCCACGTGCGCGAGTTTGCGCAGAGCGGCCTGTGCACCGTGCTGATCATCACGCACAAGTTCCGCGAGGTGATGGCCTATGCCGACAGCGTCACGGTGCTGCGGCGTGGCAAGGCGGTGCATCACTGCAAGGTGGCCGACACCACGCCCGCGCGGCTGGCGGCGGCGATGATGGGCGAGGGCGAAGCGCCGCCGCCCGCCGAGGGCGACACCGCCGCGCCGATCGGCCGCGCCCTGCATGCGATGCAGCCGACCCCGCCCGACGCCCCGATCGCGCTGCATGTCGACGGCCTTCGGGCCCTGGGCGACCGCGGCACGCTGGCGGTGCACGACCTGAGCCTGTCGGTGCGTTCCGGCGAGATCCTCGGCGTGGCCGGCGTCTCGGGCAACGGCCAGCGTGAACTGGTGGAGGCCCTGGTCGGCCAGCGGTCGCGCCTTGCGGGCCGCGTGACCGTCATGGGCGAGCCCTACGCCGCCAAGCGCGAGGAGAACCGCCGCCTCAAGGTGCGCAGCCTGCCCGAAGAGCCGCTGCGCAACGCCTGCGTCGGTGACCTCAGCGTGGCCGAGAACATGGCGCTGCGCGACTTCGACCAGCCGCCACTGGCCTGGCCGGCGCTCGGCGCCGACGTGCTGAACTTCCCGCTGTGGCGCAGCCGGGCCCGCGAATGGATCGCCGAGTACGGCGTCAAGACCCAGGGGGAGGGCGCGCCGATCCGCAGCCTGTCGGGCGGCAACGTGCAGCGCGCGGTGCTGGCGCGGGAGCTGGCCGGGGACATCAACGTGTTGATCGCGGCGAATCCGGTGTTCGGCCTGGACTTCGCGGCGGTGGCCGAGATTCACAGCCGCATCGTGCAGGTGCGCGCGCGCGGCGGTGCCGTGCTGCTGATCAGCGAGGACCTGGACGAACTGCTCGAGATGGCGGACCGGATCGTGGTGATGAGCGAAGGGCGGATCGTCTATGAGACCGATGCTGCGACTGCCGAGAGGCATGTGCTTGGGGCGCACATGGGCGGGGGCGATCATCATGCGCCGGTGGCTGCATGAAGCCCTTGCTGTCCTTGGGGAGGCGCCCGGCACGCGGTGCGGGCCGGTCGACCCCCACTGCGCCGGCCCTTCGGGCTGCCTTGCGCTGCTCGCCTTTCGCGGGGTCTCGCTCAAACTCGCCTTCGGCTCAGACAGTCGCGAGCCCTGATCCGCGAAAGGCTGCGCTGCTCAGCGGCGCAGAGGGGATCGCC
>NZ_JBFUFO010000014.1:0-133202 GCF_056403395.1 Variovorax sp. P2_H12
GCTGGCCGGCGGCATGTTCCGGGTGGTGACCGACCTGGGCATCTTCGGCTTCGACGACAAGACCAGGCACATGAAGATCGTCGCGCTGCACCCGGGCGTCACGCTGGAGCAGGTGCAGGACAACACCGGCTTCACGCTGCTGCACGACAGGCACATCGCGACCACCGAGGCACCGAGCGTGCGCGAACTGTCGGCACTGCGGCGGCTGGATTCCGACCGGCTCTACATCGCCTGAGCGCAGGCATTCTCGGCTGGCCCGCGAGGGTGGCTCGCGCCGCGCTTGCCGCGCCGGTGTGCTTTCCGCTAACGTTCCTTCCGTCTCATCACATTCGAAGGAGCTGCCATGACCCTCGCCTCTCGAACCCGAGCCTTCGCGGCCGCCGCCGTGCTGCTCGCCGCCGCTGCCCTCGCGCATGCCCAGGGCCTGCCTAACGTGGTGATCCTCGCGACCGGCGGCACCATCGCCGGCGCCGGCGCCACGGCCGTCAACAGCGCCACCTATTCGGCGGCCAAGGTGCCGGTCGACAAGCTGATCGCGGGGCTGCCCGAACTGTCGAAGGTGGCCAACGTCCGTGGCGAGCAGGTGTTCCAGGTCGCTTCCGAAAGCCTGACCAACGACAACCTGCTGGTCCTCGCCAAGCGCGTCTCGGCGCTCTCGAAGCAGGCCGACGTCGACGGCATCGTGATCACGCATGGGACCGACACGATCGAGGAAACCGCCTACTTCCTGACGCTCACGGTGCACACCCCCAAGCCGATCGTCGTGGTCGGCTCGATGCGTCCGGGCACCGCGCTGTCGGCCGACGGCGCGCTGAACCTGTACGACGCGGTGAACGTGGCGGCCAGCAAGGATGCCGCCGGCAAGGGCGTGCTCGTGACGATGAACGACGAGATCCATACCGGGCGTGACGTCAACAAGACGGTCAACGTCAAGACCGAGGCATTCAAGAGCCAATGGGGGCCGCTCGGGATGATCGTCGAGGGCCGCAACTACTGGTTCCGCCTGCCGGCAAAGCGCCACACGATGCAGTCGGAGTTCGACATCGACAAGATCGATGCATTGCCGCCGGTTGAGATCGCCTATGGCTACCAGAGCGTGCCGCCGACGGCTATCGACGCGCTGGCCAAGAGCGGCATCAAGGCGCTCGTTCATGCCGGCACCGGCAACGGCTCGGTGGCTGACCGCATCGTGCCGGTCCTGCAGAAGGTGCGCGCCGACGGCATCCTGGTGATCCGCAGCTCGCGGGTGCCGGACGGCTTCGTGATCCGCAACGCCGAACAGCCCGACGACAAGTACGACTGGGTGGTGGCGCACGACCTGCGGCCGCAGAAGGCGCGGATCCTGGCGATGGTGGCCCTCACCAAGACCAAGGATACGAAGGAATTGCAGCGGATTTTCTGGGAGTATTGACTCGCCCCCCAGGTTGGCTCACTGCGTGTAGCCGCCCACCCCCCTGCCGGGGGGCAATACCGGCGGACCGGCTGAGCCGGATCCGCGGTATTTCCGGAACACGCCCCGGCTGGCGCGGGGCGGCTCGTGGGGTGCGGTTCTGGCTCTTAAAATGGCCGGTTCGCCGCGTCGGGGGCGTTTCGCTTCCTTGCGGCCACCAGGCTCAACATGCTGACTTTCCAACAAATCATTCTCAAGCTCCAAGCCTACTGGGATGCCCAGGGCTGCGCGCTCCTGCAGCCCTACGACATGGAGGTCGGCGCCGGCACTTCGCACACCGCCACTTTCCTGCGCGCGCTCGGCCCCGAGCCCTGGAAGGCCGCCTACGTGCAGCCGAGCCGCCGCCCCAAGGATGGCCGCTATGGCGAGAACCCGAACCGGCTGCAGCACTACTACCAGTACCAGGTGGTGCTGAAGCCGGCACCGAGCAACATCCTGGAGCTCTACCTGGGCTCGCTCGAGGCGCTCGGCTTCGACCTCAGGAAGAACGACATCCGCTTCGTCGAGGACGACTGGGAGAACCCCACGCTCGGCGCCTGGGGCCTGGGCTGGGAGGTCTGGCTCAACGGGATGGAGGTGACGCAGTTCACGTACTTCCAGCAGGTCGGCGGCATCGACTGCCGCCCGATCACCGGCGAGATCACCTACGGGCTGGAGCGCCTGGCGATGTACCTGCAGGGCGTGGACAACGTCTACAACCTGAAGTGGACCGAGGGCCTGAGCTACGGCGATGTCTTCAAGCAGAACGAGGTCGAGCAGTCGACCTACAACTTCGAGCACAGCGACGCCGAGTTCCTGTTCACGGCCTTCGCCGCGCATGAAAAGCAGGCCAAGGTGCTGATGGAGGCGCAACTCGCGCTGCCGGCCTACGAGCAGGTGCTCAAGGCGGCCCACAGCTTCAACCTGCTCGACGCGCGCGGCGCGATCAGCGTGACCGAGCGCGCGGCCTACATCGGCCGCATCCGCAACCTCGCGCGCAGCGTCGCGCAAAGCTACTACGAGAGCCGCGAGCGGCTCGGATTCCCGATGGCGCCGCGCGAGTGGGTCGCACAGATGACGAAGAAGGCGGCCTGAGCGATATGACCACCAAGAACAACCTGCTCGTCGAACTGTTCGTCGAGGAACTGCCGCCGAAGGCGCTGAAGAAGCTCGGCGACGCCTTTGCCTCGCAACTGCGCGACCAACTGGTCGCCCTGGGCCTGGCGGATGCCGGCTCGGTGCTCACGGCCTATGCCTCGCCGCGGCGGCTGGCCGCCCACCTGACCGACGTGCTGGCGCAGGCCGCCGACAAGGATGTGTCGCAGAAGCTCATGCCCGTGACGGTGGGCCTCGATGGCGCGGGCCAGGCCACGCCCGCGTTGCTCAAGCGGCTGGCGGCGCTGGGCGCCGATGCCAGCGCGGTGCCGGGGCTGCAGCGCGCGATGGACGGCAAGGCCGAGGCGCTGTTCTTCCAGAGCACCGCCAAGGGCGCAACGCTGGCCGAAGGCCTGCAGAAGGCGCTGGCCGAGGCGATCGCGAAGCTGCCGATCCCCAAGGTCATGAGCTATCAGCTCGAGACGAATTGCGAGCTGCCGGGCTGGAGCAGCGTGAGCTTCGTGCGGCCGGCCCATGGCCTGGTGGCGCTGCACGGCGACGCGATCGTGCCGGTCGGAGCGCTCGGACTCACGGCCGGTCGGCAGACGCACGGCCACCGTTTCGAGGCCGCGGTCGATCCGATCGAACTGCGCGACGCCAACAGCTATGCCGGCCAGATGAGCGAGCAGGGCGCCGTCATCCCCGGCTTCGAGGCCCGCCGCCACGAGATCGCGCGGCAGCTCGCCGAAGCGGCCGTGAACATCGGTGGCGGCACGCAGCCGATCCATGACGACGCGCTGCTGGACGAGGTCACGGCCCTGGTCGAGCGGCCGAACGTGCTGGTGTGCGAGTTCGAGCGCGAGTTCCTCGACGTGCCCCAGGAATGCCTGATCCTCACGATGAAGGCCAACCAGAAGTACTTCCCGCTGCTCGACGCGGCGGGCAAGCTCACCAACAAGTTCCTGGTGGTCAGCAACATCAGCCCCGACGATGCCAGCGCGGTCGTCGGCGGCAACGAACGCGTGGTGCGCCCGCGGCTGGCCGACGCCAAGTTCTTCTTCGACCAGGACCGCAAGAAGTCGCTGGCCTCGCGGGTCGAGGCGCTGGCCAAGGTGGTCTATCACAACAAGCTCGGCACCCAGGGCGAGCGGGTGCGGCGAGTGATGCAGATCGCCCACCTCATCGGCGAGCAGTTGGGCGCTGCGTCCGGCGATACCAAGCTGGCCGCGCATGCTGTGCAGGCGGCACAACTCGCCAAGGCCGACCTCGTGACGGACATGGTTGGCGAATTCCCCGAGCTGCAAGGCACGATGGGCCGCTACTACGCGCTGCACGACGGGCTCGATGCGACGGTTGCCGATGCCATCGAGGACCACTACAAGCCTCGCTTCGCCGGGGACGCCTTGCCGCGCGACATGGTGGGCGTCGCCGTTGCGCTTGCCGACAAGCTCGAAACGCTGGTCGGCATGTTTGGCATTGGAAATCTGCCCACGGGCGATCGTGACCCGTTCGCGCTGCGGCGTCATGCCCTGGGTGTGGTGCGCATGCTCATCGAGCGTTCGTTGCCGCTGCAGTTCCATGAGCTCACGCGACAGGCGTTCGGTGTCTTTGCGCCGGGCCTTCTGGAGGACCGGAGCGTCGAACTCGATGAGTTCCTCATCGAGCGTCTCAAGAGCTATTTCAAGGACGAAGGCTACTCGGCGGTCGAGATCGACGCGGCCGTCTATGTGCGCAAGCTGGGGGTGTGGGCGACGATCCCGAGGCGGCTCGACGCTGTCCGCGCCTTCACCGCGCTGCCCGAGGCGCCCGCGCTGGCCGCGGCCAACAAGCGCATCGGCAACATCCTCAAGAAGTCGCCCGAGGCCGATGCGCACGTCAGCGAGCTGCTGCTGCAGGAGCCGGCCGAGAAGGCGCTGCATGCCGCGATGCGGCAGGTGGTGCCGGTCGCGGACGCGCAGTTCGACAAGGGCGACTACACCGCCTCGCTGCAGACGCTGGCCGCGCTGCGCGAGCCGGTCGATGCCTTCTTCGACGGCGTGATGGTCAATGCCGAGCAGGCCGACCTGCGTCTCAACCGCCTCGGGCTGCTGATGCTGCTGCACGCCGCGATGAACCGGGTGGCGCAGCTCGAACGGCTGGCCGCCTGAAAAGAGACACCATGAAACTCGTCATCCTCGACCGCAATGGCACGCTCAACGCGCACCGCGAGGACTTCGTCAAGAGCGACATCGAGTGGACGCCGCTGCCGGGCGCGCTGGAGGCCGTGGCGCGGCTCAACCATGCGGGCTGGCACGTGGTCATCGCCTCGAACCAGTCGGGCCTCGGGCGCGGGCTGTTCGATGTCGTCTCGCTCAATGCGATGCACGCCAAGATGCACAAGATGCTGGCGGCCGTGGGTGGCCGGGTGGATGCCGTGTTCTATTGCCCGCACAGCCCCGACGAGGGCTGCGACTGCCGCAAGCCCAAGCCCGGCCTGTTCCTGCAGATCGGCGAGCGCTACGGCGTCGATCTGTCCCACGTGCCGACCGCGGGCGACAGCCTGCGCGACCTGCAGGCCGGCGCGGCCGCGGGCTGCGAGCCGCACCTGCTGCTGACCGGCATGGGCCAGGCTCTGCGCGGCGTGCCGCTGCCCCCCGAATACCCGCCGAACACCCAGGTCCACGAGGACCTCGCGGCCTTCGTCGATTTCCTGCTGGAGCGCGAAGAGCGCGCCACGCTGAAAGTAGCTGTCTGATGGATTTCGTCCGTTCCGTCCTCCACGCGCTGTGGATGCTCGTCACCGTGATCCCGTGGGGGATCATCATGTGCGTCAGCTCGCTCTGGAAGCGCGGCATCCCGCTGTACTGGATGGCCGCGACCTGGCTCGGCTGGGCCATCGGCGGCGCACGGGTGCTGCTCGGCATCCGCACCCGCGTCTCCGGCATGGAGAACCTGCCGACCGACAAGCTCGCGGGTTGCGTGCTGCTGGTGAAGCACCAGTCGACCTACGAGACCTTCCTGATGCCCACGCTGATGCCGCATCCGCTGGCCTACGTGTTCAAGAAGGAATTGATCTACGTGCCGTTCTTCGGCTGGGCCATGGCCCGCCTCGACATGATCCACATCGATCGCAGCCAGAAGACGCAGGCTTTCAACAAGGTCGTGGCGCAGGGCCGCAAGCTGCTCGAGCAGGGCATCTGGATCATCATGTTTCCCGAAGGCACGCGCATCCCGCGCGGCCAGAAGGGCAACTACAAGAGCGGCGGCTCGCGGCTCGCCTGCGAGACCGGCGTGCCGGTGGTCCCGATCGCCGTGACTTCGGCCAAGGTCTGGCCGCGCAAGGCCTTCATCAAGCGCCCGGGCGTGGTCGACGTCTCGATCGGGCCGGCCATTTCGAGTGTCGGCCGCAAGCCCGACGAGCTGATGCGCGAGGTCGAGGCGTGGATCGAGGCCGAGATGCGCCGGCTCGATCCCGAGGCCTATGCGCCGGCCGCCGCCGCCGCATCCACCGCCGCCTGAGATCCCGACCATGCGCGGCCTGCTGCAGTTCACGCTCGATCTGTTCGACGCGCCTGCGGCCGAGCCGAGTCCGCCGCCGACCGAGGGACCGCGCGTGCCGGCGATCCCGCTGGCCGACGCGCTGAGTCCGGCGAGCTTCATCCACCCGCGTGCCACGCGCGAGATCCTGCTGGCCGACGCCCGCGTGGCCTACGAATTCACGCGCGGCAAGCGCCGCACCATCGGCTTCGTGGTCGGGGCCGAAGGCTTGTCGGTGCGGGCGCCGCGCTGGGTGGCGCTGCGCGACGTCGATGCCGCGGTGAAGGAGAAGGGCGACTGGATCCTGCGCAAGCTGGCCGAGACGCAGCAGCGCCACGCGCGGCTGGAGTCGGCGCGCATCGAGTGGGCGGACGGTGTCGTCTTTCCTTTCCTCGGCCAGCAGGTGAGCGTGCGGCTCGATCCGCATCACGCCTTCGATGGCGTCGGCGCGGTGCTCGACGCCGGTACGGGCCACGGCGGCGAGGCCCCTGTCCTGCGCCTGGCGCTGGCGAGGAATGCGAGCGCGGCGCAGATCCGCGATGCCGCCCAGGCCTGGCTGATGCGCCAGGCGCGCCGCATCTTCATCGAGCGGCTCGACCATTTCGCGCCGCGCCTGGGCGTCGCCTGGAACAAGCTGTCGCTGTCGAACGCCTCCACGCGCTGGGGCAGCGCCAGCGCCGACGGTGCCATTCGCCTGCACTGGCGACTGGTGCACTTCCGGATGTCGGTGATCGACTACGTGGTCGCCCACGAGCTGAGCCACCTGCGCGTGATGGACCACAGCCCGCGCTTCTGGGAGACCGTGGAAAGCGTGCTGCCCGACTACCAGCAGTTGCGCAGGCAGCTCAAGGACGAGCCGGTGCCGCGCTGGTAGATGCGCTCAGGCCGGCGCCGGGCCGCCCCAAGGCGGCCTGCGGCCCCCTCGGGGGGCAGCGACACACGAAGTGAGGAGCGTGGGGGCCATCCAGGCCGGCGCCGGGCCGCCCGGTCTGCTACCTCGCGTGCGTCACGCCGCCGTCGACCACCAGCGTCGAGCCCATCACGTAGTCGCCAGCGCGCGAAGCCAGGTAGATCGCGGCGCCCGCCATGTCTTCCGGCGTGCCGATGCGGCCGGCCGGGATGCGCTCTTTCACCTCTTCGCCGTGATCGCGCGCGTCCTTGTTCATGTCCGACGCGAAGGCGCCCGGCGCGATCGCGCTGACCACGATGCGGTCCTGTGCCAGCCGCAGCGCCATCCGGCGCGTCAGCTGGATCAGCCCGGCCTTGCTCGCCGCATACGAATAGGTTTCCTGCGGGTTGACCGAGATGCCGTCGATCGAGGCGATGTTGATGACCTTGGCCAGGTGGTCGGTGGCCGCCTTCCTGAGCATCGGCGTCAGTGCCTGGGTCAGGAAGAAGGGCGTCTTGAGGTTCAGGTCGACCACCTTGTCCCAGCCGCTTTCGGGGAACTCGTCATAGGGTGCGCCCCAGGCCGCGCCGGCGTTGTTGACCAGGATGTCGAGCGCGCCTTCGTGCTTCGCATAGGCGTCGACCAGCCCCTGCGCGCCCTGCAGCGTGGACACGTCGGCCGGCAGCGAGACGCAGTGGCCGAAGGCCGAAAGCTCCTTCGCGGTCTGGTCGCAGGCCGCGGCCTTGCGCGCCGAGATGTAGACGCGGGCGCCCTGCGCCAGAAAGCCCTCGGCGATCATGCGGCCGATGCCGCGCGAGCCGCCGGTGATGAGCGCGGTGCGCCCCTTGAGCGAGAAGAGTCGGGTGGTGTCCATGCGGTGTGTCTCCTGGGTATGCGGTGCGTTTCGCCGGCCGAGCGGCTTGCCGGAGCTTAGTGCGCACGGCCTCTGGAGGGGGTCACCTTGGTGCCAGCGACCCACACGAAGTGGGGGAGCGTGGGGGCCATTCAGGTTGGCCAGGCCAGCGAGCGCAGGCTCGCAAAGCGCCGTTCGGCGCCGGTCAGCGGATCCAGGAAGGCGACTTCCCGGGCCAGCAGCTGCAGCGGCCGGTCGAAGTCGTCGCTGCCTTCGGGCAGGAGCGCCGGGTAGATCGCGTCGTTCCGGATCGGCATGCCGAGCGCGGCGCAATGCACCCGCAGCTGGTGCCGGCGGCCGGTGACCGGCGACAGGCCCAGCCGCGCCCAGCCTTCGTGCGCTTCCAGCAGCTCGAAGTGCGTCTCGGCGTTGGGCTCGCCGGCGACCTCGGTCATGCGCATGAAATGGTCGTCGGGCGCGAGCCGGCTGCGGCGCGTGGCCGGCAGCGTGCCGCCGGGCTGCCAGGGAACGATCGCCTCGTAGCGCTTGTGGATGGCGCGATCGGCGAACAGCGCGCTGTAGGGGCCGCGGCTGGCCGGCAACACCGAGAACAGCACGATGCCCGCGGTTTCGCGGTCGATGCGGTGCAGCGGCGCCAGGTGTTCGAGGCCCAGCTTGCGCTTGAGGCGCACCAGCAGGCTCTGCTGCACGTACTTGCCGACCGGCGTGACCGGCAGGAAGTGCGGCTTGTCGACCACCAGCAGGTGCGCGTCGCGGTGCAGGACCTGTTCGTCGAACGGGATGACGGGCTCCGAGTCGAGCGCACGGTAGTAGTAGACCCGCAGCCGCGGCTGGTAAGGCCGCGTGCGGGTGACGCGCACGCCATGCTCGTCGACCACGTCGCCGGCCTCGATGCGGGCCTCCCAGGTCGCGCGCGGAATCGCCGCGAAGCGCTGCACCAGGAACTCCGCGATCGTCGGCCAGTCGCCGACCGGCAGCGCGGCGCAGCTCGGGCCGACGCCGTCTCGCACGGGCAGCGGCAGGGCGTTCATTGCGCAGCCAGCGCGGCGGCGATCTCGGCGAACAGCGGGCGCGCGGCGGGGTCGTCGTCGAGACAGCGCGACCGGATGCCGCCCAGCAATGCCTGCGTGGCCGCATCGGCCGGGGCACAGCGATCGAGCAGTTCTTCGATCAGGCAACCAAAGGCGCGGGACTCGATGCGCTGCAGTGCCCGCGACTGCGCGGCATCGTCGCGCGGCAGGAACGAAGCCGCTCCGAAGTCGCCGAGCAGGCCGTCGCCCTGGCCGTTCCAGAGGATGTTGTGGCCGTAGAGATCGCCGTGGAGGATGCCGCGCGCGTGCAGACGGGCGACGGCCGAGGCGATACCCCGGGCCATGCGCAGCGCGGTGTCCGTCGACCAGCGGGCGTCGTCGGCATAGACGTCGCGCGTGCAGGATTGCAGGCTCGGCGGCCCGGCCAGGTTGCGGAAGGTCGTGTCGACCAATTCGAGCACCAGGCCGGCGCTCGCTGCCGGATGGTTCTCGATCCGCCCCAGCACCGGGATCAGGCCGGGATGCGTTCCGGCCGCGATGCAGGCCGCCATCTCGCTGTGCGGCCAGCCGTCGCTGGTCACGGCGCCCTTGAACAGCTTCACCGCAACCGGCCGAGGGCGGCCGTCGGGCTGCAGCCAGTCGGCCTGGTGGATCACGCCCGAGGCGCCTTCTCCGAGTTGCTGCTTCAGCGAGAGCCGATGCCAGTCGATGGTCGGCGTCGGCTGGGCATCCATCGCCTGCGCTTCGGCTGCTTCGTCGAGGGGATTGCCCGCAAAGGCGAGCCACGACAGGCGCGGCAGCGACGGGAGCCAGCCCGGCAGCGCCTCGAAGCGATTCGCCGAGATGCGCAGCAGTTCGAGCGCGCGGCAGGCGGCCATGGACTCCGGCAGTGCCCGCAGCCGGTTGCCCGCGAGCATCAGCTTTTGCAGCCGCGCACGCTGGCCGAGCGCATCCGGCAGCGCGTCGATCCGGTTGTCCGTGAGGATCAGCCAGCGCAGCGCAGGCGGCAACGCGGGCGCGGGCACCCGCTCGATGCGGTTGGCCTTGAAGGCGACCATCTCGAGCCGGCCGCATCGCCCGACCGCCTCGGGCAACTCGGTGAACTGGTTGTCGGAGCAGAAGAGCACGCGCAGGCGGTGCAGCCGGTGCAGGTCGTCCGGCAGGTCGCTCAGCGCATTGCCCGCAAGGTTGAGCACCTCGAGCGAGTCCGCCAGATCGAAGATCTCGCGTGGAAACTCGCTCAGGCCGGCAGACAGGTCGAGCCGCTGCGCCCCGGCCAGTTCGCCCGCGCGCAGGCGGCTCAATGTCGTCACGAGAAGGCGCCGAACCGGTAAATGCCGTCCTCGCCCAGCCGGCGCTGTACCTGCCCCGAGAACCACAGCAGGTGCAGGTGGGCCACGGTCTCGCCCATCGCGAAGGTCATCTGGTGCAGGTCGAGCTGGCGCTTGAACAGGATCGGCAGGCCCTCGGCCGCGCTGTGCGGGCGCGCGGTGCAGGCCTCCAGCAGTTCGGCCAGGCGGTCGCGATGGTGCTCCTTGAGCTGCTCGACACGGCGGTGGATGCCGGTGAACGGCTTGCCGTGCGAGGGCAGGCCCAGCGCGTCGACCGGCAGCGCCTTGAAGCGCTCGATGCTGTCGAGGAAGAGACGCAGCGAATTGGCCTCGGGCTCGCCGGCATGCACGCTCACATTGGTCGAGATGCGCGGCAGCATCATGTCGCCGCCCAGCAGCGCGTTGAGTTCCTCGCAGTACAGCGCGATGTGTTCCGGCGCGTGGCCGTAGCCGCTGATGCAGCGCCAGCCGCGGCCGCCGATGTCGACCGTGTCGCCGTCCATCATGCGCACGAAGTTCGCCGGCACCGAGGGCACCATGTTGGCGTAGTAGCTGGTGCGCGATCGGATCTTGGCGACCGACTCGGGGTCGGTGAGTCCGTGCGAGGCGAAGAAGTCGGCCGCCGCGTCGCCGCCGGCCAGCGTGTCGCCGGCGGAGGTGAGCACGCGCGCCACGTGGTAGTCGGTCGAGCTGATCCACAGCGGCGCCTTCCAGCGATCGCACAGCCAGTGCGCGAGGCCGATGTGGTCGGGGTGCATGTGGGTCACGATGACGCGCAGGATCGGCAGTCCCTGCAGCTGCGTCTCGAAGATCTGCTCCCACTGCGCGCGCGCGGCATCGTGCGCGATGCAGCAGTCGACCACGGTCCAGCCCTCGACGCCGTCGAGGGTGTCGCGCAGCAGCCAGAGGTTGATGTGGTCGAGCGCGAAGGGCAGCGCCATGCGGATCCAGCGTACGCCGGGCGCCACTTCGAGGGTTTCGCCGGGGGCCGGCAGGGTGTCGCCGAGGGGGTAGTGGAGTTCGCGTTCGAGGATGTTCATGTACGATTGACGTTAACGTAAACGTCATGGCTTTGACCCATCATTGTATGCAGAGCCGCTCAAACCTGCTGTCGCACACGCTTTCCGGCCCCCACATGCCTTCGCAGACCTTCACCATCGGCGAGCTCGCCAAGGAGTTCGACCTCACCACGCGGGCGATCCGCTTCTATGAGGACATGGGACTGCTGGCGCCGCGTCGCGACGGGCTGCAGCGCATCTACACCGCGCGCGACCGCGCCCGCCTCACGCTCACGCTGCGCGCCAAGCGGCTCGGCCTGAAGCTGACCGAGGCCCGCGAGATACTCGACATGTACGACAGTCCGCGCGACACCGCGGTGCAGCTCGAGCGCTTCCTCGGCGTGCTCGGCGGCCACCGCGAGCAGCTCGAAAGCCAGCTGGTCGAGCTGCAGGCCAACCTGGCGGAAGTCCGGGCCCAGGAAAAGCAGGCGCGCGCCGCGCTGGCGCGCACCACGAAGCCGAAGACGCGTTGAGCGACCGCCGCAGCACCCCAACACACACCACGAAAGACCCATGGACAACACACCCGACCCTCTCGAGGACCTGTTCGCCCACAACCGCGCCTGGTCGGCGCGCATGGAGCGCGATCGTCCCGGCTTCTTCACCAGCCTGGTGAAGCAGCAGACGCCCAAGTACATGTGGATCGGTTGCTCCGACAGCCGGGTGCCCGCGAACCAGATCACCGGCCTCGAGCCGGGCGAGGTCTTCGTGCATCGCAACGTGGCCAACATCGTGGTGCACTCCGACCTCAACGCGCTGTCGGCCATCCAGTTCGCCGTCGAGCGGCTCAAGGTGCGGCACATCATGGTGGTCGGCCACTATGGCTGCTCGGGCGTGCAGGCGGCGCTCGAGGGCGCGCGCATCGGTATCGCCGACAACTGGATCCGCCACATCCAGGACGTGCGCGACCGGCACCGCGTGATGCTCGAAAGCCTGCCCGAAGCCGTGCGCGCCGATGCGCTGTGCGAGCTCAACGTGGCCGAGCAGGTCGTCAACGTCAGCGTCAGCACGGTGATGGTCGACGCCTGGAGCCGCGGCCAGGAGGTGACCATCCACGGCTGGGCCTTCGGCGTCAACGACGGCCTGCTGCAGGACCTGGGCATGACCATCGACGGCTCCAAGCCGCTCGAGACGCAGTACCGCGCCGCCGTGCAGCGAATCCGCTACAAGTGGAGCAAGCCGTCGGAGAGCACCCCCAGCCTGCCGGATGCGATCGGCCTGGCCGACTGAACCATGTTTCCGCAGCGCCTCGATTCACCGCTCGCCTATGACATCGCGCGTGCGATGCGCGACGGCTTCGATCGGCACTACCGGCTCTTCCGCGCCGAGTCGGCGCGCGCCAAGCATCGCTTCGAGACCGCCGACTGGCATGGCCAGCAGCGCGCGCAGCGCGAGCGCATCGAGTTCTACGACCTGCGGGTCAGCGAGGCGGTGGCCCGGCTCGAGAAGGAGTTCAAGGCCGGCGAGCAGCCGATGGACGTCTGGCACCAGATCAAGCTGCACTTCATCGGCCTTCTGGTCGACCACCACCAGCCGGAACTGGCCGAGAGCTTCTTCAACTCGGTCACCACCAAGATCCTGCACCGCGCCTACTTCCAGAACGACTTCATCTTCGTGCGGCCGGCGATCAGCACCGAATACATCGAGCCGCGCGACGCGCCCACCTACCGCGCCTACTACCCGGAGCGCGAAACGCTGGCCGACACGGTCGAGCGGATGCTCGAGGACTACGCGCTGCAGGGCGGCTATGCCGACCGCCGCCGCGATGCCGAGCGGGTGGCGGCCGCGATCCTCGGGCGCTTCCACCAGATCAAGCTGCGCGCCAACTTCCAGCTGCAGGTGCTGTCGGGCCTGTTCTACCGCAACAAGGGCGCCTATGTGGTCGGCAAGGTCAACAACGGCTTCGTCGAGCTGCCGTTCGCGCTGCCGATCCTGCACGATGCCGCGGGCAAGTTCTATGTCGACGCGGCGCTGTTCGGCGAGGACGACCTGCAGATGCTGTTCAGCTTCGCGCGCGCCTATTTCATGGTCGACATGGAGGTGCCGTCGGCCTATGTGCAGTTCCTGCGCTCGCTCATGCCGCGCAAGCCCCGGGCCGAGATCTACAACGCGCTCGGGCTCGCCAAGCAGGGCAAGACGCTGTTCTACCGCGACTTCCTGTACCACCTGAACTACTCGACCGACAAGTTCCGCATCGCGCCGGGCATCAAGGGCATGGTGATGCTGGTGTTCGACCTGCCGTCGTTCCCCTATGTGTTCAAGGTCATCAAGGACTTCTATCCGCCGCAGAAGGAGACGACGCGCGAGCAGATCAAGAGCAAGTACATGCTGGTGAAGCAGCACGACCGCGTGGGCCGGATGGCCGACACGCTCGAGTACAGCGATGTCGGTTTTCCGCTCGACCGCTTCGAACCCGAGCTGATCGAGGAGATCCGCAAGTTCGCCCCGAGCCAGCTCGAGATCGGCGACCGCGACGGCAACGGGGAGATGGAAGTGGTGGTCAAGCACGTCTACATCGAGCGCCGCATGATCCCGCTGAACATCTTCCTGCAGGAGTCCTTCGACCTGCTCGAGCAGCCCGAGCATGCCAAGCGGGCGGGCAAGCAGCTGGAGCATGCGGTGATCGAGTACGGCAATGCGATCAAGGACATGGTGGCGGCGAACATCTTCCCGGGCGACATGCTGTGGAAGAACTTCGGCGTCACGCGCGGCGGCAAGGTGGTGTTCTACGACTATGACGAGATCGAATACCTCACCGACTGCAATTTCCGCAAGGTGCCGACGCCGCGCAACGAGGAGGACGAGATGAGCGGCGAGGTCTGGTATTCGGTCGGTCCGAAGGACGTCTTCCCCGAGACTTTCGAGCCCTTCCTGCTGGGCAACCCCTCGGTGCGCGAGGCCTTCATGGCCCACCACGCCGACCTGCTCGACGCCGCCTTCTGGCAGAGCCACAAGCAGCGGATCCAGGCCGGCCAGATGCTCGATGTTTTTCCCTATGACGAGGCCCAGCGCTTCAAGCACGACGGCCACGCGCCGTATTTCTGACAACCACTGAAGGAGCAATTTCCATGAGCGAATCGATCGTGATCGTCGGCGCCGCCCGCACCCCGATGGGCGGCTTCCAGGGCGACTTTTCTTCCCTCTCGGCGCACGACCTGGGCGGCGTCGCCATCAAGGCGGCGGTCGAGCGCGCAGGGATCCCCGCCGACAGCGTCGGCGAGGTGCTGTTCGGCAACTGCCTGATGGCCGGCCAGGGTCAGGCGCCGGCGCGCCAGGCGGCCTACAAGGGCGGCCTGCCCGACAGCGCGGGCGCGGTCACGCTCAGCAAGATGTGCGGCTCGGCCATGAAGGCCGCGATGCTGGCGCACGACATGCTGCTGGCGGGCACGCACGAGGTGATGGTGGCCGGCGGCATGGAGAGCATGACCAACGCCCCCTACCTGATGCTCAAGGGCCGCGGCGGCTACCGCATGGGCCACGACCGGATCTTCGACCACATGATGCTCGACGGCCTCGAGGACGCCTACCAGCCGGGCCGCTCGATGGGCACCTTCGGCGAGGACTGCGCCGCCAAGTACAAGTTCACGCGCGAGCAGCAAGACGCCTTCGCGATCGCCAGCGTCGAGCGCGCCAAGGCCGCGACCTCGTCGGGTGCCTTCAAGGCCGAGATCGCGGCGGTCACGGTCAAGGGCCGCGGCGGCGACACCGTGATCGAGATCGACGAAGGCCCGGGCAAGGTCAAGCTCGACAAGATCCCGACGCTCAAGCCGGCGTTCAAGAAGGACGGCGGCACCATCACCGCGGCATCGAGCTCGTCGATCAACGACGGCGCCGCGGCGCTGGTCATGATGACCGAGGGCAGCGCGAAGAAGTACGGTGCGAAGCCGATCGCCCGCATCGTCGCCCATGCCACCCACGCGCAGCAGCCCGAGTGGTTCTCCACCGCGCCGGTGGGCGCGGTCGCCAAGCTGTTCAAGAAGACCGGCTGGACCGTGAAGGACGTCGATCTCTGGGAAGTCAACGAAGCCTTCGCGGTGGTGCCGATGGCGCTGATGCACGAGCTCTCGGTGTCGCACGACATCGTCAACGTGCATGGCGGCGCCTGCGCGCTGGGCCATCCGATCGGCGCCAGCGGTGCGCGCATCATGGTCACGCTGATCCATGCGCTGCAGCAGCGCGGCAAGAAGCGCGGCGTTGCGACGCTGTGCATCGGCGGCGGCGAAGGCACGGCGGTGGCGATCGAGCTGCTGTGAGGCGCTGCCTAGAATCGAAATATTGTCCCCATTGGAGTTGTCCTTGATTCATTCGGCTTTCCCCCGCAGCGCGCTGGCCGCGCTGCTCGCCACCGCTTTCATGGCACCCGCCGCCTGGAGCCAGACGCGCGACCAGGCCCTGTTCGCCGCCGCCACCGCCGAGAAGCCCGCCGTCATCAAGACGCTCGAGGCGCTGGTCAATATCGAGACCGGCACCGGTGACGCCGAGGGCCTCGCGTCGGCCGGCAACTACCTCGAGGCGCAGCTCAAGTCGCTGGGCTTCACGGTCACGCGCAGCAAGTCGGCCGGCCTCGTGGTCGGCGACAACATCGTCGGCAAGCTCAAGGGCAAGGGCGGCAAGAACCTGCTGCTGCTCTCGCACATGGACACCGTCTACCTCAAGGGCATCCTCGCCAAGGCGCCGTTCAAGGTCGAGGGCGACCGCGCCTACGGCCCCGGCATCGCCGACGACAAGGGCGGCAATGCGGTCATCCTGCATGCGCTCAACCTGCTCAAGGCGCGCGGCTTCGAGGACTTCGGCAGCATCACGGTGCTGTTCAACACCGACGAGGAAAAGGGCTCCTTCGGCTCGCGCGACCTGATCCAGGAAGAGGCCGCCAAGGCCGACTACGTGCTCTCGTTCGAGCCGACCGGCGCCGGCAAGGAAGACCTGTCGCTGGGCACTTCGGGCATCGCCTACGTGCAGGTCAACATCACGGGCAAGGCCTCGCATGCGGGCGCCGCACCCGAGCTCGGCGTGAATGCGCTGGTCGAGGCGTCCGACCTGGTGCTGCGTACCATGGACATCGACGACAAGGCCAAGGGGCTGCGCTTCAACTGGACCATCGCCAAGGCCGGCGCGGTCTCCAACATCATTCCGGCCAGCGCGACGCTGAACGCCGATGTGCGCTATGCGAAGAACGAGGATTTCGAGGCCGCGATGAAGACGCTCGAAGCCAAGGCTCAGCAGAAGAAGCTGCCCGACGCCGAGGTCAAGGTGCTCATCACGCGCGGGCGTCCGGCCTTCAACGCGGGCGAGGGAGGCCGCAAGCTGGTCGACAAGGCCGTGGCCTACTACAAGGAAGCCGGCGGCGAGCTCGGCATCGTCGAACGCACCGGCGGCGGCACCGATGCGGCCTACGCCGCGCTGGCGGGCAAGCCGGTCATCGAGAGCCTGGGCCTGCCCGGCTTCGGCTATCACAGCGACAAGGCCGAGTACGTCGACACCAGCGCGATCCCGCGCCGGCTCTACATGGCCAGCAAGCTGATCATGGACCTCGGTCAATCGAAGTAAGGAACACGCCATGCTGCTCAGCGCCGACCAGGAAGCGATCCGCGATGCGGTGCGCGCCTTTGCCCAGGCCGAGCTCTGGCCCCACGCACCGCTGTGGGACCGTGAGCACAGCTTTCCGAAGGACGCCCATGCCGGCCTGGCGGCGCTCGGCGCCTACGGCATCTGCGTGCCCGAGGAAGACGGCGGCGCCGGGCTGGACTACCTGACGCTGGCGCTGGTGCTCGAGGAGATCGCGGCCGGCGATGGCGGCACCAGCACCGCGATCAGCGTGACCAACTGTCCGGTCAACGCCATCCTGATGCGCTACGGCAATGCGCAGCAGAAGAAGCAGTGGCTGCAGCCGCTGGCGCAGGGCCGCATGCTGGGAGCCTTCTGCCTGACCGAGCCGCAGGCCGGCAGCGATGCATCGTCCCTGCGCACCACGGCGCGCAAGGACGGCGACGGCTGGGTGATCGACGGCGTCAAGCAGTTCATCACCAGCGGCAGGAACGGCCAGGTGGCGATCGTGATCGCGGTCACCGACAAGGGCGCGGGCAAGCGCGGCATGAGCGCCTTCATCGTGCCGACCGATGCACCCGGCTACACCGTGGCGCGGCTCGAGGACAAGTTGGGCCAGCATTCGAGCGACACCGCGCAGATCAACTTCGACGGCTGTCGCGTTCCGCTTGAAAACCTGATCGGCCAGGAGGGCGAGGGCTACAAGATCGCGCTCGGCGCGCTGGAAGGCGGACGCATCGGCATCGCGGCGCAGAGCGTGGGCATGGCGCGCAGCGCCTTCGAGGTGGCTCTGGCCTACGCCAAGGAGCGCCAGGCCTTCGGCGGCAGCATCTTCGACCAGCAGGCGGTGGGCTTCAGGCTGGCCGACTGCGCGACTCAGCTCGAAGCCGCGCGCCAGCTGATCTGGCATGCGGCCAGCCTGCGCGATGCCGGGCGGCCCTGCCTCAAGGAAGCCGCCATGGCCAAGCTGTTCGCCAGCGAGATGGCCGAGCGCGTCTGCAGCGCGGCGATCCAGACGCTGGGCGGCTATGGCTACGTCAACGATTTTCCGCTCGAGCGCATCTATCGCGACGTCCGCGTGTGCCAGATCTACGAGGGCACTTCGGACATCCAGAAGCTGTTGATCCAGCGCGCCCTGGCCTGAGCCCGCCGCGGCGTCCGGGGGTGATTTCCGGGGGTCTGCACAATACGCCCTGGAACTTCCCCCTTTCACGCCCCCCTCAATGTCCGCATCCTCCCCCAGCCCCGCCCGTGTTCCCTGTCCTTGCGGGCGTCGTGACCGGCGAGAGCTGCCACTGGTTTTCGCCCAGTGCTGCGGGCGCTACATCGACGATTTCGCCCACACGCCGGCACCCGATGCCGAGTCGCTCATGCGCTCGCGCTACACGGCCTTCGTGCTCGAGAGGGCGGATTACCTGCTCGCGACCTGGCATCCCTCGACCCGCCCGGCCAGCCTGGACTTCGAAGCCGGCGTGAAATGGCTGGGCCTCGACGTGCGCTCGCGCTCCGTGCTGGACGCCGACCATGCAGAAGTCGAGTTCGTCGCCCGCCAGCGCAGCAGCGCCGGCGTGGCGACCCGGCTGCACGAGCGCAGCCGTTTCGTCCGCCAGGAGGACGACGCGTTGCAAAATCGTTGGTATTACCTCGACGGCGACCTTCACTGACCGATCCAGTCAGGAATAGCCACTGACTGTTGCGCAGCCTTGGATGTTTGCTATGGATTTCATAGCGTCCGAGGCGGATTGTGTCCCGCAGGGAGACAGACCAATTCCTTTTGGGCTATTTATCTTGCGCCGCTCCTGCTCCACACTTCGCAGCTTGTGATCGCTGCGTCGAAAGCGCAGCGTGAGCGCGTTCAACCGGCCACGGGGCCAAGAGGTGAATCATGGGCAGCAGGACGCTTCTTCGCACGGGAGACTGGCGGCGGCCGTGCACCGCGATGGCCCTGCCGGCCCTGGCCGCGCTGCTCTGGATGGCCGCGCCGCACGCGCGCGCGCAAGACAAGCCCTTGCTCACGCCCTTCTCGAGCGCGACCGGCGCCCAGGCGCCGGCGCCGTGGCACTTCACCACCTTGCCCAACAAGGTTCCGACCCGGTTCGAGGTCGAGCAACTCGAGGGCCAGCGCGTGCTCAAGGTCGACGCCAATGGCTCCTACGGCAACCTGGTCCACCCCGTCAGGGTGGAGCTCAACAGTCAGGCCACGCTGGCCTGGCGCTGGCGGGTCGAGGCGTTCGTCGAGGGCGCCGACCTGCGCACGCGCTCGGGTGACGATGGCGCCGCCAAGGTCTGCGTCTTCTTCGATTTTCCGGCCGACCGGCTGTCCGTCGGCGAGCGCGCCCGTCTGTCGCTGGCGCGCCGCGCGACCGGCGAGGCGGTGCCGACCGAGACCCTGTGTTACGTCTGGGACAACAAGGAAGCCAAGGGCAACGCGTTCGACAACGCGTTCACGAAGCGCATCCGCATGGTCGTGCTCGAATCGGGCGCGGCGCCCAAGCCGGGCAGCTGGATCGCCGAACGGCGCAACCTGCTGACCGACTACAAGCGCGCCTTCGGCGACGAGGCCGGTGACCTCCTGCCCGACGTGACGGCGGTCGCCATCTCGGCCGACGCCGACAACACGCACGGCCACGGCCTCGCCTATTTTTCAGACCTGGACCTGCGCGGCGCCCTGGCGACCCAGGTTGCCGCGCCGGCCCCCGCCGAGCGTCCTCCGACGCAGGGCCAATAACAGCGCAGCATCTCATCGACTGTCAATGTCCCGAAAGCCATGAACGACTTTGTCGCACTCCTTGCCAGCCAGGGCGCCGCCCTGGTCTTCGCCTCCACGCTGGCGACGCGCCTCGGCGCGCCGGTGCCGGCGGTGCCCTTCCTGATCGTCGCCGGCGGGCTGACGGTCGGCGGGCAGGTGTCCTTCGTCGCGGTGGTGGTGGCGGCAGTGCTCGGCAACATCCTCGGCGATGGCGTCTGGTTCCTGGCCGGGCGCCGCTGGGGATACCGCGTGATGCGGCTGCTCTGCCGCATCTCGCTGTCACCCGACTCCTGCGTCAGGCGCAGCGAATCGATCCTCGGCCGCTGGGGCGGACTGTCGCTGATCGCGGCCAAGTTCGTGCCGGGGGTGTCGGTGGTGGCGCCGCCGATGGCGGGTGCGCTCGGCATGTCGAACCTGCGCTTCCTGTCCTATGAAACCGTGGCGGCGCTGATCTGGACGCTGGGCTTCCTGTTCGTCGGCCGGATCTTCCACGCCGCGATCCAGGACGTGCTGACCGTGATTTCCAACATCGGCCTGACCGCACTGGTGCTCGGCGTGCTGGCGCTGGCGGCATTCGTCGCCTGGCGCTATCGCCAACGCCGGCTGGCGCAGCAGCAGGCCGACGATATCGAGCACATCCAGGTCGAGGCCTTGCGCGAAGCCCTGGCGGCGGGCGCCGGCCCGATGGTGATCGATGTCCGCTCCGACGAGGCGCGCGCCCTCGATGCGCGGGCGATCCCCGGCGCGATCGGCATCGGGCTCAAGCAGTTGCCGAAGCGGCTGGGCACCTTCGCCGATGGGCGCGAGCTGGTGGTTTTCTGCGACTGCCCCGACGACGCCTCGGCGATTGCGGCGGCGCGCGTGCTGATGGCCGCCGGCCAGCCGCGGGTGCGCGTGCTGGCAGGCGGGCTGGACGCCTGGGTGGCGATGAGTGCGGCCGACGCGTCCGGCGCCGCCGAGCCGAAGCGGGTGGTCGTTCCGCTGGCGGTTGCACACACCGCTTGATCCGGCGGCCGCAGGCGGCCTAGAATCGGCCCCGCTCCGGGGTGCACGCAGACGCGTGCTGAGATGGCCAAGCGGCCAAACCCGCGAACTTGATCTGGTTCATACCAGCGTAAGAAGAGCTGCGACTCCCCGGCGCCCTCTCGTCCCTGAACGAGCGGTGCCGCAAGGAGGCATCGCGGAGCACCCGTTGATCCACAACCCGGAGTGCCCCGCATGAATGCCAACGACAAGTTCGCCTCCCTCCTCACGCTCACGCGCGAGCCCTTTCCCGCCTCGACCAAGGGCGCCATCGCCGGCAGCCGGCCCGACCTGCGGGTGCCGGTGCGCGAGGTTGCTCTGTCCAACGGCGAACAGGTTTCGCTCTACGACACTTCCGGCCCGTACACCGATCCGGCCGCCGACATCGATGTGCGTCGCGGATTGCCTGGCGTGCGCGACGCCTGGATCGCCGAGCGCGGCGACACCGAGAGCTACGAAGGCCGGCTGCACCTGGCGCTTGACGACGGCGCGACGCACGCGGACCGCGACGCCCGGCGCATCGCCGAACTGCGCGCCGGCGCCGCCGCACTGCAGCGCACGCCGCGGCGCGCCAAGCCCGGCGCCAACGTGACGCAGATGCATTACGCGCGGCGCGGCATCGTCACGCCCGAGATGGAGTACGTGGCGCTGCGCGAGAACGGCCGCCGCGAATGGATGGCCGAGTACATGGCCGACGAGGCGCGCGAGAAGCGGCTGGCCGGCAACCCGATGGGTGCCCGCATCCCGAAGATCATCACGCCCGAGTTCGTGCGCGAGGAAGTGGCGCGCGGCCGCGCGATCATCCCGGCCAACATCAACCACCCGGAAGTCGAGCCGATGGCGATCGGGCGCAACTTCAAGGTCAAGATCAACGCCAACATCGGCAACTCGGCCGTCACCTCGAGCATCGAGGAAGAGGTCGAGAAGCTGGTCTGGGCGATCCGCTGGGGCGCCGACAACGTGATGGACCTCTCCACCGGCCGCAACATCCACACCACGCGCGACTGGATCGTGCGCAACAGCCCGGTGCCGATCGGCACGGTTCCGATCTACCAGGCGCTGGAGAAGGTCGGCGGCGTGGCGGAAGACCTGACCTGGGAGATCTACCGCGACACGCTGATCGAGCAGGCCGAGCAGGGCGTCGACTACTTCACCATCCATGCGGGGCTGCGGCTGCCCTTCATCCACCTGACGGCCGACCGGCGCACCGGCATCGTCTCGCGCGGCGGATCGATCATGGCCAAGTGGTGCATCTCGCACCACAGGGAGAGCTTCCTGTACACGCACTTCGAGGACATCTGCGAGATCATGAAGGCCTACGACGTGAGCTTCTCGCTGGGCGACGGCCTGCGCCCCGGCTGCGCCTCGGACGCCAACGACGAGGCCCAGTTCGCCGAACTGCGCACGCTGGGCGAGCTGACGCAGATCGCCTGGAAGCACGACGTCCAGACCATGATCGAAGGTCCGGGCCATGTGCCGATGCACCTGATCCAGGCCAACATGGACGAGCAGCTCAAGCACTGTCACGAGGCGCCGTTCTACACGCTGGGCCCGCTGACGATCGATATCGCGCCGGGCTACGACCACATCGCCAGCGCGATCGGCGCCGCGATGATCGGCTGGGCCGGCACCGCGATGCTGTGCTACGTGACGCCCAAGGAGCACCTGGGCCTGCCGGACCGCGACGACGTCAAGCAGGGCATCATCGCGTACAAGATCGCGGCCCATGCGGCCGACGTGGCCAAGGGGCACCCCGGTGCGCGCTCGCGCGACGATGCGCTCTCGAAAGCGCGCTTCGAGTTCCGCTGGCAGGACCAGTTCAACCTCGGCCTGGACCCCGACACCGCGCGCGAGTTCCACGACGAGACCTTGCCCAAGGACAGCAGCAAGGTGGCGCACTTCTGCTCGATGTGCGGCCCCAAGTTCTGCTCGATGAAGATCACGCAGGAGGTGCGCGAGTACGCGGCCCAGCGCGGCATCGAGGCGAGCGACGCGGCCCTGGACGGCATGGCCGGCAAGTCGGCGGAGTTCAAGGCCGCGGGCGGCGAGATCTACATTCCGATCCAGCCGGCCTGAGTTTGACATCGGGAACGGGAGGTGTTTGGTTACGATCGGCGCCATGAATCCCATTCCCTTCGACGCCGTCCTGTTCGACTGCGACGGCGTCCTGGTCGACTCCGAACCCATCACCAACCGCGTGCTCGCCGAGATGCTCGGCGAACTTGGCTGGAAGCTCAGCACCGAGGAGTCGATGCGGATCTTCACCGGCAAGGCGGTCAAGGACGAGGCCGCGCTGATCGAGGCGAACACCGGCTTCGCGATCACGCCCGAGTGGCTGCACGGCTTCCGCGGCCGCCGCAACGAGGCGCTCGAGCGCGACCTGCTGGCCATTCCCAACGCCGCACGGGCCGTGCGCGCCCTGCATGCGGCGCTGGACGGCCGCATCGCCTGCGCTTCGGGTGCCGATCGCCACAAGGTGGAATTGCAGCTCGAGAAGATCGGGCTGCTCGATTGCTTCGAGGGCCGCATCTTCAGCGGCCACGAAACCCCGCGTTCCAAGCCCGCCCCCGACGTCTACCTGGCCGCCGCGGCCGCGCTCGGCATCGACCCGGCGCGTTGCGCCGTGGTCGAGGACACGGTGACCGGGGCGATGGCCGGCATCGCCGCCGGCGCCACCGTGTTCGGCTACAGCCCGACCGACCTGGGCCACAGCGGGCCCGAAGCGCTGCGTGCCGTCGGCGTGGCGCATGTCTTCACGGACATGGAACAACTGCCGTCGCTGCTGGCCGACTGGCGCCCCGCGTTCGCCTGAACCCCCGATGCACGGCCTGCGCGCGCTCTGTGGTCTGCTGATCGCTGCCTGCGTGGCGGGCTGTTCATCGTTGAGGCCGTGGCTCAACGACCCCCTGGCCGACCGGCCGCCGTCGCTGTCCGTCATCATGGCGCCGGAGTCGGGCCGGGATCCGACGATCCTGGTGGCCGTCACGCTGTCCGGCGGCGGTGCGCGCGCCGCTGCGTTCGGCTATGGCGTACTGGCCGAGCTGCGACGCACCAAGTTCGATCTGAACGGCCGGCACAGCGACCTGCTCGACGCCACCGACGTGATCAGCGGCGTCTCGGGCGGCAGCATCCTCGCGGCCTACTATGCGGCCTTCGGCGCCGAGAAGCTGCCCGATTTCGAACGCGATTTCCTGCGCCAGAACTTCCAGAACAGCCTGATCCTGCAGGCGCTGAGGCCCCGCAGCCTGTACGACCTGACCTCGCCCTGGTACGGGCGCAGCCATCTGCTGATGCGCCGGCTCGACGAGATCTACGAGGGCAAGACCTACGCCGACGTCGAGAGCAGCCCGCGCCATCCGCAACTGGTGATCGCCGCCACCGACATGTCGCTGGGCACGCCCTTCGAGTTCACCGCCGACCAGTTCGCGCTGATCTGCTCGGACCTGCAGAGCGTGCCGTTGTCCTTTGCGGTCGCGGCCTCGTCGGCGGTGCCGATCCTGCTGAGTCCGCTGACGCTGAAGAACCATTCGCAGGTCTGCCGCGATCGCGGCATCGTGCCGCGGCTGGCCGTCCGGGGCGGCGGCAACTACCGGGCTCGCATGTTCCGCATGCAGGCCAACAGCTACCTCGACGCCCAGAGCCGGCCCTTCATCCACCTGGTCGATGGGGGCGTGGCCGACAACCTCGCGGTGCGGCGGCTGCTCGATCGCGCGCTGGTCGGCGGCGGCTTGCGCGAGAGCTTCGAGGAAGTCGGCATTCCGCGCGGCAGCGTGCGCAAGCTGGTCGTGATCAGCGTGAATTCGGCGCGCGACCCGGCCAACAACATCGACCAGAGCGATACCGTGCCGGGTTTCCGGGCGGTGGCCGACACCCTGTTGTTCGGTGCCGGCGCGCGCGCGACCCTCGAAACGCAGGAGTTCCTGCTCGACACCGCGCGCCAATGGCGTGAAGACCTCAAGTCGCGCAGCCCCGAAGCTTCGGATGCCTTCGCGCCCGACGCCGAGATCCACGTGGTGCAGGTCAACCTGCGCGATGCCGCGGATGGCGAGCTGCGTCAGCGGCTGCTGCAGGTGCCGACCGCGTTCTCGATCACCGATGAAGAGGTGACGCGGCTGATCGCGGCGGGGCGCAGCGTGCTGCAACGCTCGCCCGAATTCCAGGCATTGAAGAGATCGCTGGGCTCGGCCCGGGACTGAAGACTCAGGCGTTGCCGCGCGGCAGCGAGGCCTTGGCCATCGTGGTGAGCGAGAGCGTCATCGCCTGGGCCCGGTCGGCCCACATGCGCGACACCAGCTGGTCCGCGTTTTCGGTCACGAAGCCCTGGTTGCGGGTCCGCCCCGAGGTGGCGATGAAGTCCATCAGGTCGGCGAAAGCCGAGCTGTCGGTGTCTGGAATCTGCTGCATGCGGCGATCGTAGGCTGCGGCGGGCCGCTTGCGCGTCGGACGCTGCCCTTTCTGGCCTTCCCGGGCGCACTATTTCACGGATTCCCGGCCCCGCTGCGCGGCGGCAGGCCGTGCCGCCGGAACGTGCCGGGGGCGACGCCGGCCCAGCCACGGAATGCGCGAGAGAAGCTTTTCTCATTGCGAAATCCGACCGCCAGCGCGATCTGCTTGATCGGGCGGTCGGTCCGCCGCAACTGGTCGGCCGCTGTTTCGTGCCGGATCTCGTCCTTGAGCGCCTGCAGCGACAGGCCCTCTTCCATCAGCTGGCGGTGCAGGGTGCGGCTCGACAGGTTCAGCAGGGCCGCCAGGGCGTCGGCGGTGGCGGCTTCGGCGGCGCGGCTGCGCAACAGTTCGCGCACCCGCTGCCCGAGCAGTCGGTCGCGGCGGTATTGCAGCACCGTGAGCGGCAGGGCGCGCCGCAGCATGGTGCGCAGCGCCGCCTCGTCGCGCCGCAGCGGCAGCGCCAGGTAGCGGGGGTCGAAGCTGTAGCCGGCCTTGGCGGCCCCGAAGCGCAGGCTGCCGCCGAACATCAGGGGATAGGCCTCGCGGTGCGGCGGCGCCTCGAACGGAAAGGTGGTGGCGCCGAGCGACACCCGCGAATCGATGGCCCAGCAGGCGTAGCCGTGGAGGAAGCGCAGGTTCGACACCAGGCAGAACTCGCGGAAATCGCCCAGCGATCGGTGCTCGGTGATCGACACCGTCGCCAGGCCGCCGGCCAGCGACAGGTCGAGCGTGATGTCGTCGGTCAGCAGCCGCAGGTGCCGGCACCAGCGCTTGATCGCCACGCCCAGGTCGGGCGCGCCCAGCGACGCCCGGCACAGCATGCCGTAGCTGCCCCAGGGCAGCTTGCGCTGGAACCAGCCGAGCGCCTCGTCGTCGAGCTGCTGCATCGCGAAGCCGGACAGCGCCTCGAATTGCGCCGCGGTCACGCGGGCGGCCGGATCGGCGACTTCATGCGGCGCGATCTGTGCCTCGGCCAAGGCCGCCGAAGGGTCGACGCCATAGCGCTCGTAGCCCCGTACGATCGCTTGCACGAAGGCCATCGGCGTGGCCGCGCGGCGGATACTCTGGAGCGGTGACGAAGGCATGCTGGCGTGCGGTCGAGGTGGCGCGATTTGCAACCATTGTGGCGCCAAATGCACCGGCACACGGCGTAAGCTGCGCCTTTCCGCGCGACAGTTGCGCGCGGGCCCGACCGACCAAGGAGACAAACCATGCACGATCCCGGCCTGAACTTCGACCTGGGCGACACCATCGATTCCCTGCGCGACGCGATCCAGAACTTCGCCGCCGACGAGATTGCACCGCGTGCGGCGGACATCGACCGCGACAACCAGTTCCCGGCCGACCTCTGGAAGAAGCTCGGCGACCTCGGCCTGCACGGCATGACCGTCAAGGAAGAGTACGGCGGCACCGAGCTCGGCTACCTCGCGCACATCGTCGCGATGGAAGAAGTCTCGCGCGCCTCGGCCTCGGTCGGGCTTTCCTACGGCGCCCACTCCAATCTCTGCGTCAACCAGATCCACCGCAACGGCAGCGCGGCGCAGAAGAAGAAGTACCTGCCCAAGCTGGTGAGCGGCGAGCACGTGGGCGCACTGGCGATGAGCGAACCCAATGCCGGCTCCGACGTGGTGAGCATGAAGCTGCGCGCCGAGAAGAAGGGCGACCGCTACGTGCTCAACGGCGGCAAGATGTGGATCACCAACGGCGGCGACGCCGACACGCTGGTGATCTACGCCAAGACCGAGCCCGAGATGGGCGCCCGCGGCATGACCGCCTTCATCGTCGAGAAGGGCTTCAAGGGCTTCTCGGCCGGCACCAAGCTCGACAAGCTCGGCATGCGTGGCTCCAACACCTTCCCGCTCTACTTCGACAACTGCGAGGTGCCGGAGGAGAACGTGCTGGGTGGCGAGGGCCTGGGCGCCAAGGTGCTGATGAGCGGCCTCGACTTCGAGCGCGCCGTGCTGTCGGGCGGTCCGCTGGGCATCATGGCGGCCTGCATGGACGCGGTGCTGCCTTTCGTCCACGAGCGCCAGCAGTTCGGCCAGAGCATCGGCGAATTCCAGTTGATGCAGGGCAAGCTGGCCGACATGTATTCGACCTGGCAGGCCACGCGCGCCTACGTCTATGCCGTCGGCAAGGCCTGCGACCGCAGCGACCATGCGCGCACCTTCCGCAAGGACGCGGCCGGCGCCATCCTCTATTCGGCCGAGAAGGCGACCTGGATGGCCGGCGAGGCGATCCAGGCGCTGGGCGGCGTGGGCTACACCAATGAGTTTCCGGTCGGCCGGCTGTGGCGCGACGCCAAGCTGTACGAGATCGGCGCCGGCACCAGCGAGATCCGGCGCATGCTGATCGGCCGCGAGCTGTTCGCCGAAACCGCCTGAAGGAGTTGCCATGACCTTGACGCGCAGCCTGGCGCAAGGCGCCACCGACGTGCCGTTGATCGAACAGACCCTCGGCGACTTCTTCGACGACATGGCCGCGCGGCAGGGCGACCACGAGGCGTTGGTCAGCGTGCACGAGGGCAAGCGCTACAGCTACCGCGAGCTGCAGCGCGAGGTCGACCGGCTGGCCAGCGCCCTGCTCGGGCTGGGGCTGGCGCCCGGCGACCGCGTCGGCATCTGGTCGCACAACAACGCGCCCTGGGTGCTGATGCAGCTGGCCACCGCCAAGGTCGGCATCATCCTGGTCAACATCAACCCGGCCTATCGCACCTCGGAGCTCGAGTACGCGCTCAACAAGGTCGCGTGCAAGGCGCTGGTGACGATGAAGAGCTTCAAGACCAGCGACTACGTCGGCATGCTGCGCGAGCTGGCGCCCGAGCTGGCTGCGGCGGCGCCCGGCGCATTGAAGGCCGCCCGGCTGCCGCACCTGCGCACGGTGGCCTGGATCGATGCGGCCGGCGAAGAAGGCGAGCTGCCGGGGCTGCTGCGCTTCTCGGCGCTGCACGACAGCGGCCGCGCCGACGACCCGCAGGTCGACGCGATCGCGAAGACGCTCAAGGCCACCGACCCGATCAACATCCAGTTCACCAGCGGCACCACCGGCTTCCCGAAGGGCGCCACGCTGACGCACCGCAACATCCTGAACAACGGCTTCTTCATCGGCGAGTGCATGAAGCTCACGCCGGTCGATCGCCTCTGCATCCCGGTGCCGCTCTACCACTGCTTCGGCATGGTGCTGGGCAACCTGGCCTGCCTCACGCACGGCGCGACCATCGTCTACCCGAACGACGGCTTCGACCCGCTGGCGGTGATGCGGACGGTGCAGGCCGAGAAGTGCACCGGGCTGCACGGCGTGCCGACCATGTTCATCGCCGAACTCGACCACCCGCGCTTCAAGGAGTTCGACTTCTCGACCTTGCGCACCGGCATCATGGCCGGATCGCCGTGTCCGACCGAGGTCATGAAGCGGGTGGTCGACCAGATGCACCTGCGCGACATCACCATCGCCTACGGCATGACCGAGACCAGTCCGGTGAGCTGCCAGAGCTCGACCGACACGCCGCTCGCCAAGCGCGTGTCGACCGTGGGCACGGTGCAGCCGCATCTGGAAATCAAGGTCATCGATCCGGTGACGGGCGAGATCGTCGCGCCGGGCGAGACGGGCGAGTTCTGCACGCGCGGCTACTCGGTCATGCACGGCTACTGGGAAGACGAGGAGAAGACTCGCGAAGCCATCGATGCAGACGGCTGGATGCACACCGGCGACCTCGCCACCATGGACGCCGAGGGCTACGTCAACATCGTCGGCCGCATCAAGGACCTGGTGATCCGCGGCGGCGAGAACATCTACCCGCGCGAGATCGAGGAGTTCCTGTACCGCCACCCAAAGGTGCAGGACGTGCAGGTGGTCGGCCTGCCCGACAGGAAATACGGCGAGGAGCTCTGCGCCTGGATCATCGCCAAGCCGGGCCAGAGCCTGAGCGCCGACGAGGTGCGCGAGTTCTGCAAGGGGCAGATCGCGCACTACAAGGTGCCGAGGTACATCGAGTTCGTGACCGAGTTTCCGATGACGGTCACGGGCAAGATCCAGAAGTTCAAGATTCGCGAAGCAATGAAGCACCAACTGGGACTGGACGAGGACAAGACCGCATGAAGCTGGACACGAAACTCAATGCCCGCTCGGCGGAATTCCAGGCCAACGCGAGCGCCATGCGCGCGCTGGTCGACGACCTGCACGCCCAGTTCGCCAAGGTCGAGGCCGGCGGCGGCGAGGCCGCGCGCAGCAAGCACACGGCGCGCGGCAAGCTGCTGCCGCGTGATCGCGTGGCGCAACTGCTCGACCCGGGCACGCCCTTCCTCGAAGTGGCCCCGCTCGCCGCGCATGCGATGTACCACGGCGCGGCGCCAGGCGCGGGCCTGATCGCGGGCATCGGCCGGGTCAGCGGCGTCGACTGCATGATCGTCTGCAACGACGCCACGGTGAAGGGCGGCACCTACTACCCGGTCACGGTCAAGAAGCACCTGCGCGCGCAGGAGATCGCCGAGCAGAACCGCCTGCCCTGCATCTACCTGGTCGACTCCGGCGGCGCCAACCTGCCGAACCAGGACGAGGTGTTTCCGGACCGCGACCACTTCGGCCGCATCTTCTACAACCAGGCCCAGATGAGCGCGCAGGGCATCGCCCAGATCGCGGTCGTGATGGGTTCCTGCACCGCCGGCGGCGCCTACGTGCCGGCGATGAGCGACGAGAGCATCATCGTCAAGAACCAGGGCACCATCTTCCTGGGCGGCCCGCCGCTGGTGAAGGCGGCCACCGGCGAGGTCGTCACCGCCGAGGACCTGGGCGGCGGCGATGTCCACACGCGGCTGTCGGGCGTGGCCGATCACCTGGCGCAGAACGACCTCCATGCTCTGGCGCTGGCGCGCTCGGCCGTGAAAAATCTAGGCGACAACCGGGCGCAGGCGCCCGGGCCTTCCGTGGCCCGTGCCCCCGCTTACCCTGCGGAGGAACTGTATGGCGTGATCCCGACCGACACCCGCAAGCCTTTCGATGTGCGCGAGATCATTGCCCGCATCGTCGACGACAGCGAGTTCCACGAGTTCAAGTCGCGCTTCGGCAGCACGCTGGTCTGCGGCTTCGCCGAGATCGAGGGCATGCCGGTGGGCATCGTCGCCAACAACGGCATTCTCTTCAGCGAGTCGGCGCAGAAGGGCGCTCACTTCATCGAGCTGTGCTGCCAGCGCAAGACGCCGCTGGTGTTCCTGCAGAACATCACGGGCTTCATGGTCGGGCGCAAGTACGAGAACGAGGGCATCGCGCGCCACGGCGCCAAGATGGTGACCGCGGTGGCCACGGCCAACGTGCCCAAGTTCACCATCATCATCGGCGGCAGCTTCGGCGCCGGCAACTACGGTATGTGCGGCCGCGCGTACTCGCCGCGCTTTCTCTGGATGTGGCCCAACGCGCGCATCAGCGTGATGGGCGGCGAGCAGGCCGCGAGCGTGCTCGCCACCGTCAAGCGCGACGGCATCGAGGCCAAGGGCGGGCAGTGGAGCGCGGAGGAGGAAGAAGCCTTCAAGTCGCCCATCCGCCAGCAGTACGAGGTCCAGGGCCATCCCTACTACGCCACCGCGCGGCTGTGGGACGACGGCATCATCGACCCGGCCGACACGCGCCGCGTGCTGGCGCTGGGCCTGGCTGCGTCGCGCAATGCGCCGATCCCCGAGCCGAAGTTCGGCATCTTCCGCATGTGAGCGCCATGACGCTGCCGAACTACTTCTCCAGCCTCGCGCGCTACCACGTCTGGGCCACGCAGAAGCTGATCGCTTCGAACCTCGCGGGCCTGTCCGATGCGGACTGGCACCGCGACTGCGGCCTCTACTTTCGCTCGGTGCACCGCACGGTCAACCACCTGCTGCTGACCGACACGATCTGGTTCGCGCGCTTCGCCGAAGGCAAGTCGCTGCGCCTGCCGCTCGACACCGAACTGCACACGGACCGCGTCGAGGTCTGCGAGGCGCTCGGCGAGGCCGTCACGCGCTGGAGCCCCTGGCTCTCGACCCTGGCGCCGGAGCGCTTCGATGGCGATCTGGCCTACACGCGCAACAACGGCGAGGAGGTGCGCATTCCGTTCGCGCCGGCGCTCGGCCATGTCTTCAACCATGCGACCCATCACCGCGGCCAGCTCACCGCCGCGCTGACCGCGATGGTCCAACCCGGGCCCGAGCTGGACTGGGTCTATCTGCTGCAACAGGAAGCGAGAACGTCATGAGCACGTCCTTCACCAAGCTCGGCCTGTCGATCGAAGGCGCGATCGCGCGCATCTGGCTCGACCAGCCCGATGCGCGCAATGCCTTCGACGACGTCGTGATCGCCGAGCTGACGCAGGCCTTCACCGAAGCCGGCGCTTCGCCGCAGGTCAGGGCCATCGTGCTCGGCGCGAACGGCCCGGCCTTCTGTGCGGGCGCCAACCTGAACTGGATGCGGCGCATGGCCGACTACACGCGCGACGAGAACATCGCCGACGCGGGCAAGCTGGCTGCGATGCTGCGCACCATCGCCGAGTGCCCCAAGCCCACCATCGCGCGCGTACAGGGCGACGTCTATGCCGGCGGCATGGGCCTGGTGGCGGCCTGCGACATCGCGGTCAGCGTCGACACCGCCTGGTACTGCCTGAGCGAGGTCAAGATCGGCCTGGTGCCGGCGACCATCAGCCCCTACGTGCTGCGCGCGATGGGCACCCGCGCGGCGCAGCGCTGGTTCCTCACGGCCGAGCGCTTCGCGGCGGCCGAGGCGCATCGCATCGGCCTCGTGCACGAGGTGGTGGCGGCCGATGCGCTCGATGCCAAGGTCGCCGAGGTCGTCAAGGCGCTCACCAGCGCCAGCCCGGCCGCGGTGCGCGCCTGCAAGACCCTGATCGCCGACGTGGCGGGACGCGAGATCGACGATGCGCTGGTGGCGAAGACCGTGCAGGGCATCGCCGACATCCGCGCGAGTGAGGAAGGCCGCGAGGGCGTCCAGTCGTTCCTGCAAAAGCGCAAGCCTTCGTGGTTGAACGGTTGATACGGATCGTCTCATGACCTCGCTTGACATGCCGCAACTGCTCGCGCTGGCCGCCGCGCTGGGCTGGGCCAGCGGCGTGCGGCTCTATCTGGTCGTGCTGCTGACCGGGTTGGCCGGCTACCTCGGGTGGCTGCCGCTGCCGAGCGGCCTTCAGCTGCTGGCGCATCCGGTCGTGATCGCCGCCAGCGGCTTCATGGTCTTCGTCGAGTTCTTCGTCGACAAGATCCCGGGCCTCGATTCGATCTGGGACATGGTCCACACCGCGATCCGCATTCCCGCGGGGGCCGCGCTCGCGGCCGGCGTGTTCGGCGCCGATCACGCGGCGATGGCGCTGGTGGCGGCTCTGCTCGGCGGCGGTTTCGCGGCCACGGCGCATGCGGCCAAGGCGACCACGCGGGCCGCGATCAACACTTCGCCCGAACCCTTCAGCAATGTCGGCGCCTCGCTGGTCGAAGACACGATGGTGCCGGCCGGCCTCTGGCTGGCGGTCGCGCATCCGCTGGTGTTCGGCCTCCTCTTCATCGTCGTGCTGGTGCTCAGCGTCTGGCTGATCCGAAAGAGCTGGCGCTTCCTCAAATCCTTGTTCGGCCGCGTGGCGCGCATCTTCAGCGGTCGGTCCGACCCCGGCGTGGCGCCCGCCTTCCAGCTCAAGAAGAAACCTCCTGGAGACTCATCGAATGTTTAAGAAGATCCTGATCGCGAACCGGGGCGACCAGCCGCGAAGCGGCGCAGCGGCGCAGCCACATTGCATGGCACGCGAAGCGTGCGAAGGCGATTTCACCGCGGAGACGCACCATGTTTAAGAAGATCCTCATCGCCAACCGCGGTGAAATTGCCTGCCGGGTGGCCGCGACCGCGCGCCGCATGGCCATCCGCACGGTCGCCGTGTATTCCGACGCCGATGCCCATGCCAACCACGTGCGTGCCTGCGACGAATCGGTGTACCTCGGCGGCAGCGCGCCCAGGGAGAGCTACCTGCGCTGGGAGAAGATCCTCGAGGCCGCCAAGGCCACGGGCGCCGAGGCGGTGCATCCGGGCTACGGCTTCCTGAGCGAGAACGAGGAATTTGCGCAGGCCTGCGCCGATGCCGGCCTGGTCTTCGTCGGCCCGCCGCCGTCGGCGATCAAGGCGATGGGGCTGAAGGCGGAATCGAAGCAGCTGATGGAGAAGGCCGGCGTTCCGCTCGTGCCCGGCTACCACGGCAGCGACCAGGATCCGGCGCTGCTGCAGCGCGAAGCCGACAGCATCGGCTATCCGGTGCTGATCAAGGCCAGCGCGGGCGGCGGCGGCAAGGGGATGCGCGTGGTCGAGAAGACGGGCGATTTCGCCGCCGCGCTGGCCTCCTGCCGGCGCGAGGCGATCAACAGCTTCGGCGACGACGCGGTGCTGATCGAGAAGTACGTGCAGCGGCCGCGCCACATCGAGATCCAGGTGTTCGGCGACACGCACGGCAACTACGTCTACCTGTTCGAGCGCGACTGCTCGGTGCAGCGGCGGCACCAGAAGGTGCTGGAGGAGGCGCCCGCACCCGGCATGACGGACGCCATGCGCAAGCAGATGGGCGAGGCCGCGGTGGCCGCGGCGCGGGCGGTGAACTACGTCGGCGCCGGCACGGTGGAATTCATCGTCGAGCAGCGTTCGAACGGCGAGATGAACTTCTTCTTCATGGAGATGAACACCCGGCTGCAGGTGGAGCATCCCGTGACCGAGGCCATCACCGGCCTGGACCTGGTCGAATGGCAGCTGCGCGTGGCCTCGGGCGAAGCACTGCCGCTGAAGCAGGACCAATTGCAGATCCATGGCCATGCGATCGAGGCGCGCATCTGCGCCGAGAACCCGGACAACAACTTCCTGCCCGCCACCGGCACCCTGCGGGTCTATCGCAAGCCGCAGTCCACCGCCTTCCAGCGCAGCCGCGTGCGCATCGACGACGGGGTGCGCGAGGGCGACGTGATCTCGCCCTTCTACGACTCGATGATCGCCAAGCTGATCGTGCACGGTGCCACGCGCGAGGAAGCCCTGGCGCGGCTCGACCTGGCGCTGGCGCAGACCCACATCGTGGGCGTTGCGACCAACGTGCAGTTCCTGCGCGGCATCCTGCGCACCGACTCGTTCGCGCATGCGAAGCTCGACACCGCGCTGATCGAGCGCGAGCGCGCGGTGCTGTTCGACCAGGAACCGCTGGGCCTGCCGCTGGCGGCCGCGGCATCGATCGCGCGCACGCTGCTGGCCGAGGCCGCGACGGCCAGCGCCGATCCGTTCAGCCGCCGCGACGGCTGGCAGTCGCACGGCGTCGCGGTGCGGCCCTTCGAGTTCGAGTTCCGCGGCGAGCTCAAGAGCGCCACGCTGCGCTACCTGCACGATGGCGCGCTGTCGCTGCAGGTGGGCGAGGTTTCGGGCCCGCTGGTGATCGGCAGCTTTCCGTCGGGCGAACTCGAGCTGCAGTTCGACGGCCGGCGCCACACGCTCAACGTCTACCCGGACGAGGCCACGGCCTACGTGTTCGGCGCGCAGGGCGCGACCAGGATCGTCGCCATCGACCGGCTGGCCCATGCCGGCGAGACGCATGCCGAGGGCGGGCGCCTCACGGCGCCGATGCCCGGCAAGGTGGTGTCCTTCGCGGTCAAGGCCGGCGACAAGGTCAGCCGCGGCCAGCCGCTGGCCGTGATGGAGGCGATGAAGATGGAGCACACGATCGCGGCGCCGGCCGATGGAACGGTCGAAGAGCTGCTGTATGTGCCGGGCGATCAGGTCACGGAGGGGGCAGAGTTGCTGCGCATCGCGGCTTAAGCTTGGGGAATGACCTCTCCCATTCGAATCACCGTCTGTCTGACCGACAACCGCCCTGATCCCTGGATCGAGGGCCTGCGCGCCGCTCTGCCCGAAGCCGAGGTGGAGAACTGGGCGCCGGGCGCCGCGCCCGCCGACCATGCCGTGGTCTGGGCGCCGCCGCAGCAGTTCCTCGACGAGCAGCCGGGCCTGCGCGGGCTGTTCAACATCGGCGCCGGTGTCGACGCGCTGCTCAAGCTCAAGGTGGCGCCGCAGACGAAAGTGGTCCGGCTCGACGACGCCGGCATGTCGGTGCAGATGGCCGAGTACGTCTGCCATGCGCTGATCCGGCATTTCCGCGAGTTCGACGCCTACGAGGCCGAGGCCCGCGCGGGCCGCTGGAGCTACCGCAAGCCGCGCGAGCGCCGCGATTTCGCGGTCGGCGTGATGGGGCTCGGTGTGCTCGGCGAACGCGTGGCCAGGGCGGTGGCGCAGTTCGAGTTTCCGGTGAACGGCTGGAGCCGTTCACCCAAGCACACCGACGGCGTGCGCTGCTTCGCCGGCGAGGCCGGATTCGATGCCTTCCTCGGCGCCAGCCGCGTGCTCGTGAACCTGCTGCCGCTGACCCCCGGGACGCGCGGCATCCTGAATCGCGAGACGCTCTCGAAGCTCAATGGCGGGCGGCCGGGTGGCTACCTGATCAACGTGGCGCGTGGCGCCCACCTGGTCGACGACGACCTGATCCCGCTGCTCGACGGCGGCCAGCTCGCCGGCGCCACGCTCGATGTTTTCGAGGTCGAGCCGCTGCCGGCCGGGCATCCGTTCTGGAGCCATCCGAAGATCACGGTGACGCCGCATGGGTCGGCACGCACCGAGCGCGACGCTTCGATCGCGCAGATCGCGGGGAAGATCCGGGCGATGGAACGGGGGGAAGCGGTGGCGGGGGTGGTGGATGTTCAGCGGGGCTACTGAAGCGGCTTGGTTGACTTGGTAATGCGATTGCATTACCATCCGAGGCTTGCAGCCGCCTTGGTCTGCTTTGCCCCTGGAGTCCGTCATGGCCGCCGCGCTTGAAGTCGAATCGACCCTCACCGACCGCTATCAAACCACGATCCCCGAAACGGTTCGCCGGGCGCTGCGCCTCGGCAAGCGCGACAAGATCCACTACGTGATCCGCCCGGATGGCGAGGTGGTACTGACGCGCGCTGCCGCCGTCGAGGAAGAAGACCCTGTGCTGGGTCGGTTCCTGGGCTTTCTGGCGCGCGACATTGCCGAACACCCCGAGCGGGTGCAGGCGATGGGCGTTGCGCTGGTCCAGCGCATTCAAGCGCTGGTCGGCGATGCCGATCTGGACCTCGATGCCCCTCTGTCGGCAGACGATGAATGAACGTCCCGCGCTGGTGGTCAACGGGTGGACGCTCTTCGCGCATCCGCTGTTCCTGACCCAGCTGGAGGCGTTGCTTCACCAAGTCGATGAATTGCGGCGCAAGGACGCCACGGGGTTCCTCAAGAAGAACGCCACGAAACGTCTGGCGGCGATCGCCAAGCTGGCCTTCGATGTGATTCCCCAGGATCCGGCCCGGCCGGAGTACCGGCAAGGCGCCACGCTCGGCGACGAATACAAGCACTGGTTTCGCGCGAAGTTCTTCCAGCAGTACCGGCTGTTCTTCAGGTATCACGCGCAGACCCGGGTGATCGTCCTGGCGTGGGTGAACGACGACGACACGCGGCGTGCCTACGAAAGCAGCGACGATGCCTATCGCGTATTCCGGAAGATGCTGGAGGCGGGCCATCCGCCCGACGATTGGGACCGCCTGCTCGCGGAGGCGCGTGCGGAGTCCGATCGGTTGAAGCAGGTGCTGGCGGGATCGACCCGGCCATAGGGCCAATCATGGGCGCAGTGGCATCGACGGCGTCTGTTCGGTACTCCGACGTGAGCCGCGAAAACGCTTCCTTGTAGCTGTTCATTGGCTTCTGTTCGACCTCGGCGGAGCGGAAATGCGCGAAGGGATGCGACGCGTCGACTCTACGAACCAGGCGCTCGCTTGTCGCTCGGACGCATCCGAATGCACGTCGGAAAATTCTCCAAGGACGTGGCCGCGCGGGTTTTGCGACATGGCCGAACCCTCGGCCGCGGGAAAACCCGTTGACGCCATGAATTCATGCTCGTGAAAATAACTTCATGGGTGTGAAGACGGCATTGCGCGTGTTCGAGATCATCGAAGCCTTCGCGCAGGAGAAGCAGCCGCTCGCGCTGTCGGAGATGGCGCGGCTGCTCGAGATGCCGATGTCAAGTTGCCTGGGCCTGCTCCGCACGCTCGAGGAGCGCGGCTATCTCTACGAAACCGGTCGGCGCCAGGGCTACTACCCGACCAGCCGGTTGCTGGCGATGGCACAGGTGATCTCGGCGCACGACCCGGTGCTCGACCGCGTCAAGCCGGCCCTGCAGGAACTGCGCGACGCGGCGCGCGAGACGGTGGTGTTCGGCAAGCTGCGCGAAGGCGGGCAGGTGGTCTATCTCGAAGTGGTCGATGCGCCGCAGAGCATCCGCTACACGGCCGCGGCCGGCGAGACCCGGGCGGCCTATGCGAACTCGCTGGGCCGCGCGCTGCTGTCCACCCTGTCCGCCGAAGCGCGCAGCAAGACCCTGAAAGGCATGAAGCTCGCGCGCCTCACCGACTCGACGCTGAGTTCTGCCGCCGCCCTCGCCAAGGAAATAGAAGGCTCGGCCGCCCGTGGCTGGTACGGCAACCTGGGCGAGAGCATTCCTGACCTCGCGGGCATTGCCTGGCCGGTGCACATCGGCGGCCAGGCTTATGCGGTGTCCGTCGCCGGCCCGCGCTACCGCGTGGAGCCGCGCATCGAAGAGATCGCCGCGATGCTGCGTGCCGCCTGCCGCTCGATCGAGGACCCGCACCGCGACGCCGCCACGCAGCCGTCAAGGACACGGTGACCGCCCGCTGCGGTCTTTTCAGGGGGAGTCAACATGAAAAAGAGCTTTTCACGGCGCCGGCTGATGCTGGGCCTGGCCGTGCTGGGTTGCCTGGCCGGCCCGGCCGCCTGGGGCAACGAGGCCTATCCGAGCCGATCGATCCGCCTGGTGGTGCCGTTCGCGCCGGGCGGCGCCAGCGACATCGTGGCGCGCATGCTGTCGCAGAAATTGTCCGAAGGGCTCAAGCAGCCGGTGGTGATCGACAACAAGCCGGGCGCCAACGGCATCATCGGCACCGACCTGGTCGCGCGCGCCGCGCCCGACGGCTACACCCTGCTGCTGAACACGGCCGGCGCCCAGGTGCTGAGCCCGGTGCTCTACAAGGCGCCCTATGAACCCCTCGCGAGCTTCGCGCCGATCAGCCTGATCAGCAACATCGGCCTCGTGATGGTGGTGCATCCCTCGGTGCCGGCCTCGACGCTGCAGGAGTTCATCGCGCTGGCCCGCACAGGCACGCGGCCGATGAGCTTCTCGGCCGGCAGCAGCATGATCGGATTGATCGGCGAGCAGTTCAAGGCCAGCATCGGCGTGCCCGGCATGGTCAACGTGCCGTACAAGGGCACCGGGCCGCAGATGCAGGCCGTGGTGGCCGGCGAGGTCGACATGACGATCGACCCTTTCAATGCGGTGCAGATGATCCGTGCCGGCAAGCTGCGCCCGCTGGCCGTGCTGTCGCCGCAGCGCTCGCCGACGCTGCCGCAGGTGCCGACGATGCAGGAGGCCGGCGTCGAGGGCATGAACTTCAGCTCGTGGGCCGGCTTGCTGGCCCCGGCCGGCACGCCGCCGGCGATCGTCCAGCGCCTGCACGCCGAAGTGGTCCGGATCCTGGCGCTGCCGGAGGTCCGCGAGCAACTGGCGCGGATCGACTACGAGCCCGTCGGCAGCAGCCCCGCGCAGTTCGCGGCCACCATCGCCGAGGACTCGGCGCGCTGGGCGCGGCTCGTGAAGGACAGCAACTTCAAGGCGACGCCCTGAGGCCGACCGGAGGCAGGCATGCAGACGATCGACAAGGACTCGGCAAGGCGTTTGCGCCGCCGCTTCGTCGCCCTCGGCGCCGGGGCCGGCCTGGGCGTCGCGGTGCCATGGGCCTTCGCGCAGGAGGCCGGCTACCCGAAGCAGCCGATCCGGCTGGTGGTGCCGTTCGCGGCCGGCAGCGGCACCGACGCGGTGGCGCGCATCACGGCGCAGCTGCTCGGCGAGGCGCTCAAGGGCTCCGTGATCGTCGACAACCGGGCCGGCGCCAACGGCGTGATCGCGGCCGAGGCGGTGGCCAAGGCGGCGCCCGATGGCTACACGCTGTTCATGACGACCAACACCACGCACTCGGCCAATCCGAGCCTGTTCAAGCGCCTGCCCTACGACCCGGTCAGGGATTTCACGCCAGTCAGCCGCATGGGCAACCTGCCTTTCATGCTGGTGGTCAACAACGACCTGCCGGTCAAGAGCGTGGAAGAACTGCTGGCCTGGGGCCGCGCGAATCCGGGCAAGCTCAGCTACGCCAGCGGCAACAGCACCGGCATCGTGAGCGGCGCCACGCTGTCGCGCATGAGCGGCATCCCGATGCTGCACGTTCCCTACAAGAGCACGCCGCCGGCCATCGCCGACCTGATCGGCGGGCAGGTGTCGATGATGGTGGTCGACCTCGCGGCCGGCCTCGCGACGGTCAACGCCGGCCGCATGCGCGCCATCGCGGTCACGACGCAGGAGCGCACGAAGCTGTTCCCCGAGCTGCCGCCGCTGGCCGACACGCCCGAGCTCAGGGGTTTCGACATCACCTCCTGGAACGGCGTCTATGGGCCGGCCGGCATGCCGAAGGAGATCGTCGCGAAGCTCAACCAGGCGCTGGCCGGCATGGCCAACAGTGCGGCCTTTCGCGAGCGCGTCGGCAAGCTCGGCTTCGACGCCTTCGGCAGTACGCCCGAGGAACTGGGCAGCTTCACGCTGGCCGAGTTGGGCAAGTGGAAGAAGCTGATCCAGGCCGCGGGCATCCAGCCCGAATGAGCGCAGAAAACACAACGGCCGCAGGCGCGAGCAGTTCCTCATCCCACCGAAAACCCGACATGAATTTCTTCCTGAACGACGACCAGCGCGTGCTGGTGGCGGCCATCGAACGGCTGTGCCAGGACTTCCCCGCCGACTACTGGCGCGAGCATGACGACAGCGCCACCTTCCCGCATGAATTCCACCGCGCCGTGGCCGCCAGCGGCTGGCTCGGCATCGCGATGCCCGAGGCGCAGGGCGGGGCCGGACTGGGCATCACCGAGGCGGCGCTGATGATGCGCGCCATCAGCGCCTCGGGCGCCGGCATGTCGGGCGCCTCGGCGATCCACATGAACATCTTCGGACTCAACCCGGTGGTGGTGTTCGGCAGCGAAGAGCAGCGCCAGCGCTTCCTGCCGCCGCTGATTTCGGGTGAGCAGAAGGCCTGCTTCGCGGTGACCGAGCCCGACGCCGGCCTCGACACCACGCGACTCAAGACCCAGGCCCTGCGGCAAGCCGATGGCGGCTATCTGCTGCATGGCCGCAAGATCTGGATCTCGACCGCGCAGGTCGCCGACCGGATGTTGATCCTGGCGCGCACCACGCCGCTCGAAGAAGTGAAGAAGCCAACCCAGGGCCTGACGCTGTTCTACACCTCACTGGACCGCAGCCGGGTCGAGGTGCGCGAGATCCACAAGCTCGGCCGCGCCGCGGTCGACTCCAACATGCTGTTCATCGACGGGCTCGAAGTGCCCGAGGCCGACCGCATCGGCGAAGAGGGCAGGGGCTTCGAGTACATCCTGCACGGCCTGAATCCCGAGCGCATCCTGATCGCGGCCGAAGCCGTGGGCCTGGGCCGCGCGGCGCTGCGCATTGCGGCGCAGTACGCCAGGGAGCGGGTGGTGTTCGGCCGGCCGATTGGCCAGAACCAGGGCGTGGCCCATCCGCTCGCGCGCGCCTGGGCCAACGTGGAGGCGGCCGACCTGATGGTCTTCAAGGCGGCCGCGCTGTACGACGCCGGCGAGCCTTGCGGCATCGAGGCCAACACGGCCAAATACCTGGCGGCCGAAGCCGCGCACGATGCCTGCCAGAACGCCATCCTCACGCTCGGCGGGATGGGCTACGCGAAGGAATACCATGTCGAGCGCCTGCTGCGCGAGAGCTACATTCCGCGCATCGCGCCGGTCAGCCCGCAGATGATCCTCAACTTCATTGCCGAAAAGGCCCTGGGCCTGCCCAAGTCCTACTGAGACATGGCGGGACAGACCCAGAAATTGCGCAGCAATTCTTGCTCTGTCCTCAACGGATCAGATGCGGTAGAAAATAGCGGCTGCATCTTCTTCATCGACCACGAGCGCCCCATGAAACTTCCCTCCAGAGTCAAGATCGTCGACGTCGGCCCGCGCGACGGCCTCCAGAACGAGAAGCAACCGGTGTCGGCCGAGATCAAGATCGGCCTCGTGCACCGCCTGCAGGAGGCCGGCGTCAGGGAGATCGAGGTCACCAGCTTCGTCTCGCCCAAGTGGGTGCCGCAGATGGCCGACAACGCCGAAGTCATGCACGGCATCCGGCGCAAGCCCGGCGTGCGCTACTCGGTCCTGACGCCGAACATGAAGGGCTTCGAGGCCGCGATCGCCGCGCCGCGCGAAGAATGGCCCGACGAGATCGTGGTCTTCGGCGCCGCCAGCGAGGCCTTCAGCCAGCGCAACATCAACTGCTCGATCGCCGAGAGCATCGAGCGCTTCCGGCCGGTGGTCGCGGCGGCGCGCGAGCACGGCATCTACGTGCGCGGCGCGATGTCTTGCGCCGTGGGTTGCCCCTATGAGGGCGAGATCGCGCCCACGCGCGTCGAGCTGCTGGCCGGCCTCATGAAGGAGATCGGCGTGCAGCACGTGGGCGTGGCCGACACCATCGGCGTCGGCACGCCGCTGAAGGTGCAGCGCGCCATCGAGGCGACCCTCAAGCACTACGGCATCGACGACATCTCGGGCCACTACCACGACACCTACGGCCAGGCGCTGGGCAACACGCTGGCCAGCCTGGAGATGGGCGTGTGGCAGTACGACACCTCTTCCGCCGGGCTTGGCGGCTGCCCGTATGCCAAGGGCGCGACCGGCAACGTCGCGACCGAGGACGTGGTCTACATGCTGCACGGCATGGGCATCGAGACCGGCATCGACCTCGACCTGCTGATCGACGCCGGCGTCTACATCAGCGAGGCGCTCGGGCGCGAGCCGAATTCGCGCGCCTCCAAGGCGATCCGCAACAAGAGGTCTGCCTGACATGTGCGGTGCCGAACTGACTTCCCTGCCGGAGGGCGTGCAGCGCGTCGCCCGCCTGTTGCAGGACAAGGGCCATCCCCACGCGCCGCAGATGCTCGACGACGCCGCGCGCACCGCGCAGCAGGCGGCCGATGCGCTGGGCATCGCCGTGGGCCAGATCGCCAAGAGCATCGTGTTCCGCCGCAAGTCCGACGACAGCGCGGTGCTGGTCGTGACCTCGGGCGACAAGCGCGTGGACGAGAAGAAGGTCGAGGCCCTGGTCGGCAAGCTGGGCCGCGCGGATGCCGACTTCGTCAAGTCGCGCACCGGTTTCTCGATCGGCGGCGTCTCGCCCTTCGCGCATGCCACGGCACCGGTCATGCTGATCGACCGCGAACTGTTCCGCTTCGAGGATGTCTGGGCCGCGGCCGGCCATCCGCATGCGGTGGTGCGCCTGCGTCCGCAGGACCTCGAAGGCCTGACCGGCGCGCCGGTCGCGGATGTGGTGTGAGCGCAGTGCCGGGCCGCCCCAGGCAAGCTCGCGCCGCAGTGCGCAGCACGGAGGCTTCCTGGTGAGCGCCGACACGCTGGCGTCGTTGCCCGAGCGCGCAGCGGCCGCATGTGCCATGGCCCGTGACCTGCCGTCGCCCTGCATCTCGATCTGCCGCATGGACCCGGCCAGCGGCTTCTGCGAAGGCTGCCTGCGCACGCTGCCGGAGATCGCCGCCTGGAGCTGCATGGACGATGCGGGCAAGCGCGGCGTCTGGCGCGCCATCGAGCTGCGCGCCGGAGCCGGCTTCGGGCTGGCCGACGGAGACACGCCATGAAGCACATCACCTTCCATCTCGATTTCATCTCGCCCTATGCCTATCTCGCGTTCGAGCATCTGCCGCAGGCGCTCGAGGGCCTGAGCTATAGCGTCGCCTACCGGCCGGTGCTGCTCGGCGCGCTGCTCAAGCACCACGGCCAGCTCGGGCCGGCCGAGATCCCGGCCAAGCGCAGCTGGACCTACCGCCATGTGCTGTGGCTGGGCCAGGCGCACGGCATTCCGATCCGGATGCCCGCCACGCATCCCTACAACCCGTTGCCGCACCTGCGGCTGGCGCTGGCGACCAGCACCGGCGCAGACATCAATCGCCATGCGGCCGAGACCGTGTTCCGGGACGTCTGGCGCACGGGCGAGGAGCCCGGCGACCCCGCGCGCCTGGCTGCGCTCGCAGCGTCGCTGCGGCTGCTGCGCGAAACGGGCAGCGACGAAGTCAAGGCACAGCTCAAGACCAACACCGACGAAGCGATCGCGCGCGGCGTGTTCGGGGTGCCGGCCTTCGAGGTCGACGGCCGCCTGTTCTGGGGCTTCGACGGTCTGGCGATGCTGCGCGCCTGCCTGCACGGCGAGGCCTGGTTCGACGGCCCGGACTGGGACGCCGCCGACCAGCGGCCCATGCTGCTGCGCAGCAATCGGTAGATTTCCTGCGATCTGAAACGTCGGCCGCGGGTTTGACCTTAAACCGTCAGCGACGGTTCAGTTTCGCGACAGCCTCGGGTCAGTCGCCACTCCAAGAATGCGTCACGTCCCACGCCGTGGGCGGATATTTCTACAGGAGACGACATGGCAGCCACACTAGATTCGCGAGGAGCGGCAAACGCTCCCCGGCCCATGAGCAAGGAGGAGAAGAAGGTCATCTTCGCCTCGTCGCTGGGGACCGTGTTCGAGTGGTACGACTTCTATCTGTACGGCTCGCTGGCGCCCGTGATCGCGCGCCAGTTCTTCAGCGGCCTCGATGCCGGCGCGGCCTTCATCTTCGCGCTGCTGGCCTTTGCCGCCGGCTTCCTGGTGCGCCCCTTCGGTGCCATCGTGTTCGGCCGGCTCGGCGACATGATCGGCCGCAAGTACACCTTCCTGGTCACCATCCTGATCATGGGCCTGTCGACCTTCATCGTCGGCCTGTTGCCCAGCTACGCGACCATCGGCGTCGCGGCGCCGGTGATCCTGATCGCGCTGCGCATGCTGCAGGGCCTCGCGCTCGGCGGCGAGTACGGCGGTGCAGCCACCTACGTGGCCGAGCATTCGCCCCATGGCAAGCGCGGCGCCTACACCTCGTGGATCCAGACCACGGCCACGCTGGGCCTGTTCCTGAGCTTGCTGGTGATCCTGGGTGTGCGCGAAGGCGTGGGCGAGGCCGCCTTCGCCGATTGGGCCTGGCGGCTTCCGTTCCTGGTGTCGATCCTGCTGCTCGGCATCTCGGTCTGGATCCGGCTGTCGCTGTCGGAGTCTCCCGCGTTTCAGAAGATGAAGGCCGAGGGCAAGACCTCGAAGGCGCCGCTGTCCGAATCCTTCGGCCAGTGGAAGAACCTGAAGATCGTGATCCTGGCGCTGGTCGGCCTCACCGCCGGCCAGGCCGTGGTCTGGTATTCGGGCCAGTTCTACGCGCTGTTCTTCCTGACGCAGCAGCTCAAGGTCGATGCGACCACCGCCAACCTGATGATCGCCGCCGCGCTGCTGATCGGCACGCCTTTCTTCGTCGTCTTCGGCACGCTGTCCGACAAGATCGGCCGCAAGCCGATCATCATGGCCGGCTGCCTGCTGGCCGTGGTGACCTACTTCCCGGTCTTCAAGATGCTGACCGAGAGCGCCAATCCGGACCTCGCCCGGGCCCAGGCCACGGCCGGCGTCGTCGTGACCGCCGATCCGCGTTCCTGCTCGTTCCAGGGCAACCCGGTGGCACGCGAGATCGACTTCAGCAGCTCCTGCGACATCGCCAAGCGCTACCTGGTGCAGAACTCCGTGAGCTACGAGCGCGCCGACGGCCCGGCCGGCTCGCCCGCCGTCGTCAAGATCGGCGAGGTGGCGATCACGGCACCCCAGGGCAAGGTGGTCAACCACAAGTTCGACGAGGGTTCGGCCAAGGAGATCGCGGCTTTCAAGAAGAGCGTGGCCGAACAGTTGAAGACCGCGGGCTATCCGACCAAGGCCGACCCGGCCAAGATCAACAAGGTCATGACCGTGGTGCTGCTGTTCTGGCTGGTGCTGCTGGTGACGATGGTCTACGGCCCGATCGCCGCCATGCTGGTCGAACTGTTCCCGACCCGCATCCGCTACACCTCGATGAGCCTGCCCTACCACATCGGCAACGGCTGGTTCGGCGGCCTGCTGCCGACCACCGCCTTCGCGATCGTGGCCAGCACCGGCAACATGTACAACGGCCTCTGGTACCCGATCATCATCGCCGCCATGACGCTGGTGGTCGGCACGATCTTCATTCGCGAGACGAAGGACGTGGACATCTACGCCAATGACTAGGCACACCCCCAGGTTTTTTCACTTCGTGTAGACGCCCACCCCTTGCAGGGGGCAATACCTGCGGCCCGGCGAAGCCGGTTCCGCGGTATTTCCCGGATGGGGTGGGTGGCGTTCCTGGGCCTCGCGCCTTTGCGGTGCGGGGCCTTTTTCTTTTCAGTTCAGGAGATTGGTCGTGTGGAAGATCGGGGTTGGGTTTGCCATCTTTGCGGCTGTCGCGTTGTTCGTGCTGATGAAGGCGGGGGACAAGGTGGATATGTCGGGGGAGCAGCATGGCGGGGACTCGATGCACGCGCCTGCGACTGCGCCGGCTGCGGGGGAAGCGTCGAAGTAGGGCCTCTGGGTGCTGAAAGACGTCGATGGCGGTCTCGGCCCTCGATTAACATTCGCACTGGCTGGCCATCGCGTTCATCGGGACTTCGTTCCGAACGCCGTGCCTGGACGAGGACACTGATTTGGGCACCGAGAACGCTTTCGCCGAACTGGGCTTGGCACCTGACGCGACCGACAGCGAGGTGAAGGCGGCATGGCGCCGGCTCGTCTCGCAGTGGCATCCGGACCGCAACGACAGTTCCGATGCGGTGGCCAAGATGCAGCGCATCAATCAGGCGTTCGAGGAAATCCGCCGCGCCGGAACGCGTGTGCGCACGGATGAATCGGCCACGGACAGCGCGACGCCGCCCGCGGCGCAGGCAAGCGCCCGTGGTTTCGACGACGACGACGGCGCGCATCGGCAGCGCCGGCCCATCTCCCGCAAGGTCAAGTTGACGCTGGAGGAGGCGGCCGTCGGTTGCATCAAGGTGCTGCGCGGCAAGGTCACCCACGTCTGCTCGACCTGCGCGGGGGCGGGGCACCAGGTGCTCGGCGGAAACTGTGCGCAGTGCGGGGGCTCGGGCGCGATTCCGAAGCGTTCCTTCTTCGGATGGCCCAGTGGCTATTTCGAGTGTGATGCCTGCCTGGGTGGCGGCATCGCGAGGCAGCCGTGCCCGACCTGCGTCGGCAGCGGAAAGCTGGATGCGCGCACTTACAAGGTCAAGGTCCGCATTCCGCATGGCGTGCGCCATGGCGACCTGCTGCATGTCGACGGACGGCGCTCGCGCCCGGACAGCCCTCCCGCCGACCTCGAGATCCGCGTCGAGGTGACGGAGCACGCATTCTTCCGACTCGACGCGGACGGAACGATTCGGTGCGAGGTCCCGGTCGATGGCTTCGCGTGGATCGCCAACCGGTCGATCCAGGTGCCGACCGTGACCGGCCTGCACGCGCTGCAGTTGGACCGGGAGCAAATGTCCTACTGCCTGAAGGGCCAGGGCTTCCCGGCGACGCGTCGCGGTGCGCGCGGCGACCAGTTGATCACGCTCTTGCCGATATTCCCGGATTCGCTCAGCACGGACCAGCAGATCCTGCTCGACCAGCTTCTGGCCACGACCTCGGGCGGTGCGCAAAGCTCGGACGCCCGCCTTCGCGCATGGAGCCGGGGCCTGCGCGCGTGGGAACGGGGCTTGACGGGCCGCGGCGCTACAAAAGCCTGATGCGTGCTGCCTGCGCCGTGGGCTCTTCGCGCGGGCGCTGACGCTTTTCGCCAATCGATGCGACCGCTGACGCCATTGCCGCACCATGCCGCGCTGACTAGATTGGGGGCCTCATGACGACACCCCGTATCGACTCCCCACCCACCACGCCCGCCGGCGCACCGCTTGAAGGCGTGCGCGTGCTGGACCTGACCCGGCTGCTGCCGGGGCCCCTCGGCACGATGCATCTCGCCGACCTCGGCGCCAGCGTCATCAAGATCGAGGACACCGGCGCCGGCGACTACGCGAGCCCCGCCGTGCGTACGCTCGTCAATCGAAACAAGCGCGCGATCCGCATCGACCTCAAGCAGGCTGAAGGCGTTGCCACGCTGCTGCGCCTGTGCCGCGAGGCCGATGTGCTGGTCGAGGGCTTCAGGCCCGGCGTGATGCAGCGGCTGGGGGCTGGCTACGAAGCAGTGGCGGCCGTCAATCCCCGCATCATCTATTGCAGCATCAGTGGCTTCGGCCAGACCGGACCGCTGCGCGACACGCCGGGGCATGACCTGAACTATGCGTCGCTCGCGGGCGTCGCCGACCAGATCGGCAACGCCGCCGGCCCGGCCCTGTCGAACCTGCCCGTGGCCGATCTGCTGGGCGGCACCATGACGGCGGTGGCGGGCATCCTCGCAGCGCTGTTCGACGCCTCGCGCACCGGCCGCGGGCGGCACGTGGACATCGCCATGGCCGACGGCGTGCTCGCGCATGCGGTGCTGCCGCTGGCCGCGCTGCACGAGCACGGCCAGGTCCCGAGGACCGGCGGCAGCGCGCTGACCGGTGCACTCGCTTGCTACGGCTTCTATCGCACTGCGGACGGTCGCGAGGTCTCGGTCGGCGCGCTGGAGCCGAAGTTCTGGCACGACCTGTGCCGCACGCTGGAGCGCCCGGACCTCGCGCCCCTGCATCGCAGTGGCGACCCGGCCACCGAGGCGGCACTGCGCGCGGAGCTGGCCGCCATCTTCGGCGCACGGCCGCTCGCGCACTGGCGCAGCCTGTTTCGCGATGGCGTCGGATGCGTGACGCCGGTGCTGCGCGTCGACGAGGCGCTGGAGCACGCCCACTTTCGCGCGCGCGGCATGCGCGTCGCTGCCGACGGTGCGGCGCCGGTGCAACTCGGCTGCCCCTTCAAGATGACCGGCTTCGAGCCAGCCGCGCCGCGGCCCGCACCACACGCCGGCGAGCACACCGACGAAATCCTGCGACAGGCTGGACTCGACGCGTCAGCCGTGGCGATACTCCGGGACGCAGGAGTCGTCGGCTGATCATCGGCCGGCCTGCGGCTGCCGATACCGATGACGCTCACCCACCACACCATTGCCATCCAGCAAGTCCACAGCATCCTGATGGGGATGCGGCATCGCGAGCGCGAGGTGGCCCCGGTGCTGGCACGGGCAGGCATCGCTGCCTCGCTGCTGGAGTCGCCGCTGGCGCGCATCTCGCAGCGCCAGTACGCCATGCTGATCCGCGCCCTCCGGCGCGAGCTGCGCGACGAGATGTGGGGCCTGCTGAGCCATCCGCTGCCGCCCGGCAGTTTCGGCCAGTGCATGCGCCAACTGGTGCGCTGCGCCACGCTCGGCGAGGCGCTGCGCGAAGGCTTCGCCTGGTACCACCTGTTCCTGCATGACTTCGTGCCGCGCCTGTCGCTGCGCGAGGGCAGCGCGCACGTCCAGTTCGTGCTGCAGCGGGCCTCGGATGCGCGGCTGGACTATGCGGTGAAGGCCTTCATGTTGCTGGCCTTCAATGCCTTTTCCTGGCTGGTGGCGCGCCGCATCCCGGTGCTGGCGGTGGACTACACGGCGCAGCAGACGGCCACCGACATATCGCGCGTGTACCAGGTGCCGGTCCGCCACGGCCAGCCTCACGTCGGCCTGTCCTTCGATGCGGGCTGGCTGGCGCTGCCGGTGGTGCAATCGCCGCAGAGCCTGCGCGAATTCCTCGCCGGTTCGCCCGCTAACCTGATCGTGAAGTACCGCGACACGAGCAGCCTCACCGAGCGCATTCGCCGGCTGCTGCGCAAGCGGCTGGGCGATGACCTGCCTTCGCTGGAAGAAGTGGGCGAGGCACTCGCGGTGACGCCGCAGACGCTGCGCCGCCGGCTGCGCGACGAAGGGCGCGGCTTCCAGCAGATCAAGGACGAGCTGCGGCGCGATGCCGCCATCGAATACCTGCTGCACACGCCGCTGCCGCTGCTCGATATCGCCAACCGCGTCGGCTTCTCGGAAGCCAGCACCTTCCATCGCGCCTTCAAGCAGTGGACCGGCGTGGCCCCGGGCGAGTACCGCCTCTCGCACGGCCCGGAACGCTGAGCGGTTTCGCCAAGCCCTTTGGCGCTTCCCGCCATTCATCCGCGGGGTGTCGCGGCCTAAGCTGTGGCGCATGTACCTCACCCAAGGCTTGCATCGTGCGCTGCAGCGCAACCCCGCCAGGACGGCGCTCACCCACGTCGGCGACACCACGGTGCGCCGCCATTCGCATGCGCAGGTCGTGGACGGCGTGGCCCGTCTGGCCGCGGCGTTGGCGAAGCGCGGCATCCATCCCGGCGACCGCGTGGCGCTGCTCGCGCCCAACGGCGACCTGCTGGTGCGGGCCATGCTCGCGTGCTGGTGGATGGGCGCCGTCGCCTGCCCGCTGAACATCCGCTGGAGCACGCCCGAACTGGCGCACGCACTGCAGGACAGCGGAGCGTCGCTGCTGCTCGTCGATGAATCGCTGGCGTCGCTCGCGCCCACCGACGGGCTCGCGCCGGTGCGCCTGCACGCGTTGGAAGAAGAGGGCGCCGGCCTCGATCCGATGCCCGACACGCGCACCGGTGGCGACGCGTTGGCCGCCATCCTCTACACCGGCGGAACCACCGGCCGTTCCAAGGGGGTGATGCTCAGCCATGCGAACTTCTGGACCGCGTCGATGACACGGGGCGCAGAGCTCAACAACGCGCCGGACTCGGTGTCGCTCCTGGTGGCGCCGCTGTTCCATGTGGCCGGGCTGGGCCGCCTGGTGGGCCAGATGATCGTCGGCGGCAGTTGCGTGACGATGGCGCAGTTCCGTCCCGCAGCGGTGATCGACGCGATCGAGGAGCACCGCATCAGCGACATCATCGTCGTGCCGAGCATGCTGCAGTCGCTGCTCGACGATCCCTCGTTCACGCCCGAGCGCGTGCGCAGCCTGGACCGCGTTGCCTTCGGTGCGGCCCCGATGCCGCCGGATCTTCTGGATCGCGCGCTGGCCGCTTGGGCGCATGCCGAGTTCTTCCAGGCCTACGGGCTCACCGAAACCGCGGGCGCCGTGTGCATCAACCTGCCGGCGAACCACCGCCCGGAGGCGCGTGCGCTCGGCCTGCTGAATGCCGTCGGCCGCGCAGGCCTCGGCGCCGAGATCATCGTCGCCGACGAGAGCGGGCACGAACTGCCGCGCGGCGAAGTGGGCGAGGTCCTCGTGCGAGGACCGATGGTCATGCAAGGCTACTGGCGCCAGCCCGAAGCGACCGCCTCGGCCTTGCGCGACGGCTGGCTGAACACCGGCGATGCGGGCCGCATGCTGCCCGACGGCCATCTCTTCATCGTCGACCGCCTCAAGGACATGATCATCACCGGCGGCGAGAACGTGTACTGCGCCGAGGTGGAGGCCGCCCTGCGCAGCCATCCCCAGGTCGTGCAGGCAGCGGTGGTCGGCGTGCCCGATGCGCGTTGGGGCGAGGCGGTGCATGCGGCGGTGGTGATGCGCGACGACGCCACGGCCGCCGCCGACGAGCTCCGCGCCTGGTGCCGCGAGCGCCTGGCGGGCTACAAGTGTCCGCGCGCCATCACCTTCCTGCGCGAGCTGCCGATGTCGGCGGCCGGCAAGGTGCTGAAGAACGTGCTGCGCGAGCGGGTGCGCGCGTGACGCCGGTCACGGGCGAAGACCGCCGCCAACTGTTCGGCCGAGTGCCCTTCATGCGGCTTCTGGAGGCTCGCCGCGAGTTCTCCGAGGCCGGCCGCGCCAGGCTCGTCATCGACGAGCGGCCGGAACTCGGCAACGTCATCGGCGCGGTGCACGGCGGCGTGGTGGTCACGCTGCTCGATGTGGTCATGGCCAGTGCCGCCGTGTCGCTGTTCGACTTCGCGCGCACGGCTGTCACGCTCAATCTCAACACGAGCTTCATCGAACCGGGCCGCGGCCGGCTCACCGCGGACGGTGAAGTCGTGCAGCACGACGCGAGCGTCGCGTGGTGCCGCGCCTCGGTCACGGATGCGGGCGGGCGCGTCGTCGCGCAGGCCCAGGGCTCCTTCCGCTACCTGCCGCTGCCGCAGGTCCCTTGAACCGCCAACCCGAACTCCAGGAGACGACATGAAACCACCCATCCGCTCATTGCAGCGGCGCACCGCCGTCGGCGCGCTGCTCGCGCTCGGCGCCGCCGCGGCAGCAGGCGCCGCTTTCGCGGCCGAGCCGTTCCCCAGCAAGCCGATCACGCTGGTGATGCCTTTTCCGGCGGGCGGCTCCTTCGATCCGATGTTCCGCGCGCTGGCCGACGTGGCTTCGCGCGATCTCGGGCAACCGATCGTGCTGATGCACAGGCCGGGCGCCGGCGGCATCACCGGCCCGGGCTCGGTGGCGCTGATGAACGAATCCGACGGCTACACGCTGGCCGTGATGCACAACTCGGTGATCCGCGCGCCGCTGCTGCACAAGGTCAACTGGGACCCGCTGCGCGACTTCACCTACCTGGCCGGCCTCTTCGGCATGGCCACCGGCGTCGCGGTGGCGAGCGACGCACCGTGGAGGACGCTCGACGAACTGCTCGCCGATGCGCGCAAGCGCCCCGGCGCGATCAGCTGGGGCACCGTGGGCGCCACCAGCATCAACCGCATCTATGGCGAACGGCTCGCGCGCATGAACGGCACGACCTTCAACATGGTGCCCTTCAAGGGCGGCGGCGAAGCCTTCACGGCGCTGATCGGCCACCACCTCGACGTGTACGGCGACCCCGGCTTCGGCCCGCAGGTGCAAGGCGGCAAGGTGAAGCTCCTGGCCACCTTCACCGCCGAGCGCCTGAAGCGCTACCCCGGCGTGCCGACCGTGAAGGAGCTCGGCCACGACCTCGTCATCGAGTCGCCCGTCGGCCTCGTGGCGCCGAAGAACCTCGACCCGAAGATCGCCGCGCGCCTGGCCGCGGCCTTTCGCAAGGCATCGGCCGACCCGGCCTACCTCAACCAGCTCGAGCAGTTCGACATGCAGCCGAAGTGGATCGACGGCCACGCCTACGCCGCCTACGCGAAGGCGCAGTTCGAGCGCGACGCCCGGATGCTGGGCGAACTCGGCTTCAAACCGGAGTGATGAACACCATGGACTTCTCAGCTTTCGACTTCAAGGGCCGCCACCTGTTCGTGGCCGGTGGTTCCAGCGGCATCAACTTCGGCATCGCGCAGGCCTTCGCCCGCGCCGGTGCCCGCATCACGGTGCTGAGCCGGTCGCCCGACAAGGTGGCGACGGCTGCGCAGCAGCTCGAATCCCTCGGGACCGAGGCCATGGGCATCCCGGCGGATGTGCGCCAGCCAGAGGCGCTGCAACGCGCCTTCGGGCAGGCCACCGAACGCTTCGGCCCCATCGACGTGCTGGTCTCGGGCGCAGCGGGCAACTTCCTCGCCGCTGCGCTCGACATGTCGCCCAACGCCTTCAAGACGGTGGTCGACATCGACCTGCTGGGCAGCTTCAACGTGGCGCGTCTGGCGCACACGCACCTGCGCAAGCCGGGCGCGTGCGTGGTGCAGATTTCCGCCGGGCAGGCTTTCATCCCCACGCCCTTCCAGGCCCACGTCTGCGCGGCCAAGGCGGGTGTCGACATGCTGACGAAGGTGCTCGCGCTGGAGTGGGGTTCGCAGGGCATCCGCATCAACTCCATCGTCCCCGGACCGATCGCGGACACCGAGGGATTGAAGCGCCTCGCGCCCACCGACGAAACGATGCAGGCGATGGCGCAGCGCGTGCCGCTGAAGCGGCTGGGCCGCATCGAAGACATCAGCCGCATGGCGATGCTGCTGGCGAGCGACTGGGGCTCGTACATCACCGGCGCGATCATTCCGGTCGACGGCGGACTCGCGTTGACCGGCCCGCGCGACTTCACCGCGGCGGCGGCCGCATCGAAGCGGGAGACGGCATGAGCCTGCATCTCGCCAGCACGACAACGCAGGAAAGGGACAAGCCGCGCAGCGGCCCGCAGCGCTACGTCCCTTTCTCCGAGCACATCGGCCTGCGTGTCGAGCGCGCCGACGCAGGCGAATCCGTGGTGTCGGTGGAACTGCGACCCGAACTGCTGAACAACCACGACAGCGGCCACGGCGGCGTGCTGATGACGCTGCTCGACAGCGCGATGGCGCATGCCGCGCTCTCGCGCGTGGCCTATGCCCGGGAGGTCGTCACGGTCGACATGCACATCGCCTTCATGCGGCCCACCAGCGGGCGCCTGCTCGCGGACGGGCGTGCCACGGGCGGCGGGCGCTCGGTGTGCTTCTGCGAGGCGACCGTCACCGACGTCAGCGGCGAGGTGGCGGCGCGCGCGATGGGCACCTTCCGCTACCGCGATCCCGCGTGAGCGTTTCGGCCAATCGTTTTGGCCCAATCCGCGATTGTTGAAGCGCCGGCCCCGGCCGAGACTTGATTCCATCGCAACGAGTACCCACAGGAGTTTCCATGACGCGTATGCATCGCCCCGTCCACGTGGTCGGCGTGGGCATGATCCCCTTCACCAAGCCAGGTGCCAGCGACCCGTACACCGTGATGGGTGCGCGCGCCGCGCAACTCGCGCTCGACGACGCAGGTGTCGACTACAGCCTGGTGCAGCAGGCCTACGTCGGCTACGTCTACGGCGATTCGACCGCCGGCCAGGCGGCCATCTACGGCGTCGGCCTGACCGGCATTCCGGTCTTCAATCTCAACAACAACTGCTCCACCGGGTCCAGCGCATTGTTCCTCGCGCGCCAGGCGGTCGAAAGCGGGATGGTCGAATGCGCCATCGCGCTCGGCTTCGAGCAGATGCAGCCCGGCGCGCTCAAGGGCGCCTACGACGACCGGCCGTCGCCCATGGCGCGATTCGCCGACGTGATGACGCAGAAGCAGGGCTTCGTCCCCGAAGCGCCCCGTGCGGCGCAGTTCTTCGGTGGCGCCGGCCGCGACTACATGGCGCAGCACGGCATCCGTCGCGACACCTTCGGCCGCATCGCGGTGAAGGCGCGGCAGCATGCGGCGCGCAATCCGCTGGCGGTGTTCCGCCAGACGCTGACGCTGGACGAGGTGATGGCCTCGGCGCCCGTGTTCGACCCGCTCACGCGCTTCCAGTGCTGCCCACCCACCTGCGGCGCGGCCGCGGCGATCGTCTGCTCGGCCGACTTCGCGAAGAAGCACGGACTGGACATGCGCGTCGTGATCGCGGCGCAGGCGATGACCACCGACACCTCGACCACCTTCGACAGCAAGGACATGCGCAAGCTGGTCGGCTACGACATGACCGCCGCCGCGGCCCGGCAGGTGTACGACGACTCGGGCATCGGCCCGGAAGAACTGGACGTCGTGGAACTGCACGACTGCTTCACCGCCAACGAGCTGATCACCTATGAGGCGCTGGGCCTCACGCCCGAGGGCACGGCGGAGCGCTTCATCGTCGAGGGCGACAACACCTACGGCGGCCGCGTGGTGACCAATCCTTCCGGCGGCTTGCTGTCCAAGGGCCATCCGCTGGGCGCCACCGGGCTCGCGCAATGCGCCGAACTGGTGTGGCAACTGCGCGGCCAGGCCGGGCAACGGCAGGTGGAAGGCGCGCGCCTTGCGCTGCAGCACAACCTGGGCCTCGGCGGCGCTTGCGTCATCACGCTCTATCAGGCAGCTTGAGACCAATGATCGATCGCCGCCACATCGGCCACACGCTCCCGCCTTTCCAGGTGGAGGTCGAAAAGGGCCGCCTGCGCTTCTTCGCCAAGGCCACGGGCCAGACCGACCCCGTCTACATCGACGAAGCCGCCGCGCGCGCGGCGGGACATCCCGGCCTGCCGGTGCCGCCGACCTTCCTGTTCTGCCTGGAGATGGAGGCGCCCGATCCCGCCGCCATCCGCGAGCTGCTGGGCATGGACTACCGCAGCCTGCTGCACGGTGAGCAGGGCTTCACCTATCACGCGATGGCTTATGCCGGCGATACGTTGACCTTCCAGCAGCGCATTGCAGACATCTACGACAAGAAGAACGGCGCGCTCGAATTCGTCGTGCGGACGACCCGTGTGACCAACCAGCGCGACGAACCGGTGGCCGATCTGCGCTGCGTGACCGTGGTGCGCAACACATGAGAGAGACCCTGCCCATGACCACCACGACCCTGCCGGATTGGAACGCGCTGGAGCCGGGCGACATGCTGCCTGCGCTGGAGCTGCCGGCGATCAGCCGGCTCGCGCTCGCGCTGTACTGCGGCGCCTCCGGCGACCACAACCCGATTCACGTCGACACCGACTTCGCACGTTCCGCGGGCATGCCGGACGTCTTCGCGCACGGCATGCTGTCGGCCGCCTGGCTGGGGCGGCTGCTGACGCACTGGGTTGCGCAATCGGCCATCCGGTCGCTGGACGTGCGCTTCGCCTCCATCACCCGCGTGGGCGAGCGCATCACCTGCACCGGCAGGATCGCCGAGAAATTCGAACGCGAAGGCCAGCGCTGTGTGCGGCTGCACATCGCGACGGCCAACCAGGAAGGCACCACCCGCCTGAGCGGCGAGGCGCTGGTCGCCTGGAACTGACTGACATCACGGACCACAGGAGAGAGACACATATGAACCGCAAACTCGAAGGCAAGGTCGCCCTGGTCTCCGGCTCCGGCCGCGGCATCGGGCGCGAGATCGCGCTCAAGCTGGCCGGCGAAGGCGCGAGCGTCGTGATCAACGACCTCGACGCCGAACCGGCCCGGCAGACCGTCAGCGACGTCGTGGCCGCGGGCGGCAGCGCCACGGCCTGCGTCGGCAGCGTCACCGAAAGCGGCTTTGCAGACCGTTTCGTGCGCACGGCCATCGACACCTACGGCGGCCTGGACATCATCGTCAACAACGCCGGCTACACCTGGGACAACGTGGTGCAGAAGATGACCGACGAGCAGTGGGAGGCTATGCTGGCCGTGCACCTGACCGCGCCCTTCCGCATCCTGCGCGCGGCGTCGGGCTTCATCCGCGAGGCTGCGCGGCGCGAGGCCGACGAAGGCCTCGAAGTGTTTCGCAAGGTCGTCAACGTCTCATCCACCTCCGGCGTGTACGGCAACGCGGGCCAGGCCAATTACGCGGCCGCCAAGGCCGGCATCAACGGCCTGACCAAGGCGATGGCCAAGGAATGGGGCCGCTACAAGGTCAACGTCAACAGCGTCGCCTTCGGCCTGATCAAGACACGCCTGACCGAAGCGGATGCCACCGCCGGCGCCAGCATCGACGTCGAGGGCCGGCAGATCAAGGTGGGCGTCAATCCGCAGATCCTGAAGAACGCCGAAGCCCTGATCCCGCTGGGTCGCGGCGGCACGCCGCAGGAAGCGGCCGGTGCGGTCTACATGTTCTGCATCCCGGAATCGAACTATGTCAGCGGACAGGTGCTGGTCTGCGGAGGCGGAAGGCCGTGAACGCGACCCGCGCCTGGATGACGCCGGAGCTGGAGATGTTGCGCGACGGCGCAAGTCGCTTCTTCGAGCGCGAGTGCGTTCCCAACGAGACTCGCTGGCGCGCGCAGCACCACGCGGACCGCGACATCTGGACCAAGGCCGGCGCGGCCGGGCTGCTGTGCGCCAGCATCCCCGAGGAATACGGCGGCGGCGGCGGCAACTTCCTGCACGAGGCGGTGATCTGCGAGGAGCAGATGCGTGCGATGGCGCAGGGCTTCAGCAACAACGTGCACAGCGGCATCGTCGCCCACTACCTGCTGGCCTACGGCACCGAGGAGCAGAAGCGCCGCTGGCTGCCCCGCATGGCGACCGGCGAACTCGTGGCGGCCATCGCGATGACCGAGCCCGGCGCGGGCACCGACCTGCAGCGCATCCGCACGCAGGCGCGGCGCGATGGCGACACCTGGCGCATCACCGGCAACAAGACCTTCATCACCAACGGCATGCATGCCGGCCTCGTCTGCGTGGCCGCCAAGACCGATGCGGCCGGCGGCGCGAAAGGCATCTCGCTGCTGATGGTGGAGACCGAGGGCGCCCCGGGCTTCCGCCGCGGGCCGCTGCTGGACAAGATGGGCCAGAAGACGCTCGACACCACCGAGCTGTTCTTCGACGACGTGCGCGTCGGCGCCGACAACCTGCTGGGTGGCGAGGAGGGCCGCGGCTTCGCGCAGCTCATGCAGCAATTGCCGCGCGAGCGCATGCTGATCGCCGTCGGCGCGGTGGCGACCATGCAGCGCGCGATCGCCGAGACCGTGGCCTATGTGCGCGACCGCCAGGTCTTCGGCCAGCCGCTGCTGAAGATGCAGAACACCCGCTTCAAGCTGGCCGAATGCGAGACGCAGGCGCAGGTGGCTCGCGCTTTCGTCGACGACTGCATCGCCCGCCTGATGGTGGGCGAGCTGGACGTGCCGACCGCGGCGATGGCCAAGTGGTGGACCACCGACGCCTGCTGCCGCATCGTCGACGAGTGCCTGCAGTTGCACGGCGGCTACGGCTTCATGAACGAATACCCCATCGCGCGCCTCTATGCCGACGTGCGCGTCGGCCGCATCTATGGCGGTGCCAACGAGGTGATGAAGGAGATCATCGCCCGGGCCCTGGAGAAGCCATGAGCGCCGCGCCGGACCGCTCCAAGCAAGCTCGCACCGAAGTGCGAAGCACGGAGGTTGCCCAATGAGCGCCGCGCCGGACCGCTCCAAGCAAGCTCGCACCGAAGTGCGAAGCACGGAGGTTGCCCAATGAGCGCCGCGCCTCACTTGCGCTTCTGGCCCAAGGGCGTCGCGCGGGAGTTGCGCGTGCCGCGCGCGACGCTGCCGGAGTACCTGGACACGGCGGCGCGCCGCTACCCGGACAAGCCGGCCATCGTCTACTGCGGCGCGTCGACCACGTATGCGCAGTTGCGCGAGCGCGTCGACGCGCTGGCCGCCTACCTGCGGCAGCGCATGGGTGTTGCGCCCGGCGATCGCGTTCTGATCGCGAGCCAGAACTGCCCGCAGTTCGTCACGGCCTTCTACGCCGTGCTGCGCGCCGGTGCCGTGGTGGTGCCGGTGAACCCCATGAGCAAGGCATCCGAGGTGCGCCACTACGCCGCCGACAGTGGAGCCCGCGTCGCGATCGCGGCGCAGGATCTGCTCCCGGCCTTGACGCTGGGCGAGGGCGAGGGCGAGGGCGATGGCGCGCTGCGCGCGGTGCTCGTCCACGCCTACGCGGATGTCGTTGGCGCGCAGGCGGATGGCGACGAACTGCCCGACTGGGTCGCGGCGCCGCGCATGCGCCTGGACGACGCGGCGCTGCATGGCTTCGAGCAGGCGGTCGCGCTCGGCCTGGTCCCCGACGCACTCCCCGCCGCGCCGGACGATCTGGCCGTGCTGCCCTACACATCCGGCACGACCGGCCTCGCCAAGGGTTGCATGCACACGCATGCGACGCTGCTGGCATCGCTGGCCGCTTCGGCCGTGTGGAAGCAGGTGCACGTGGAGACGGTGACGCTGGCCGTCGCGCCGCTCTTCCACATGCTGGGCCTGCAGAACGGCATGAACCTGACGATCTTCCTGGGCGCGACGGCGGTGATGATGCCGCGCTGGGATCCCGCGATGGCGGCGCGCCTGATCGAGCGCCACGCGGTGACCGCGTGGTCGGCGCCGCCGGCGATGGTGATCGATCTCTTCTCGCATGCCGAGGCGCAGCGGCGCGACCTGTCCAGCCTGGCCCTGATGTCCGGCGGCGGCGCCGCGATGCCCGAGGCGGTCGCGGCCATGCTCTCGCAGCGCTACGGGCTCACCTACAACGAGGCCTACGGCCTGACGGAGACGGCGTCCTTCCTGCATGCCAATCCGCCCGCGCGCGGCAAGCGCCAGTGCCTTGGCATGCCGACGCAGGGCGTGGAGTCGCGCATCGTCGATCCGGTCACCTTGGAGGAGCTGCCGCCCGGCGAAGTCGGCGAGCTGGTCACGCGCGGCGCACAGGTGATGAAGGGCTACTGGCGCAATCCGGCGGCGGATCGCGACGCCTTCATCGACATCGGCGGCCAGCGCTTCTTCCGCACCGGGGACCTGGCCTCGATGGACGAGGAGGGCTACTTCTTCCTGCGCGACCGCCTCAAGCGGATGATCAACGCCTCCGGCTACAAGGTGTGGCCCACCGAAGTGGAGAACGCGATGTACGAGCATCCGGCCATCCACGAGGCCTGCGTCATCGCGGTGCCGGACGACAGGCGCGGCGAGACCGTCAAGGCGCTGGTGGTGCTGAAGCCGCAGCAGCGCGGGAACGTCAGCGAGCAGGATGTGGTGGCATGGTGCCGCGACCACATGGCGGTCTACAAGGCGCCCCGGCTGGTGGAGTTCATCGACAGCCTGCCGAAGTCCGGCACCGGAAAGATCCTCTGGCGCGAGTTGCAGGAAGCGCACCGCGCCGCAGCCCAGGAACAACGATCATGAGCGATTTCACGGCCATTCGCTACGAGCGCCAGGGCAGCACTGCCGTGCTGACGCTGGACATGCCGTCCAACCGCAACGCTTTCACCCCCGCACTGCGAGACGACCTGGCCCGGGCCATCGCGCAGGCGCGCAGCGATACCGACGTGCGCGCTCTGGTGCTGACCGGCGCCGGCGGGCAGTTCTGTTCGGGCGGTGACTTGCGCGGCATTGCGCAGGCCGAGCTCGGCAACGCCGGCTGGCGCGCCCGCATGCAGGACACGCAACGCTGGTTCAGCGACCTGATCCTGATGGACAAGCCGGTGATCGCGGCCGTCGATGGCGCCGCCTATGGCGCCGGCTTCAGCCTGGCGCTGGCCGCGGACTTCGTGCTCGCGACGCCGCGTGCGCGCTTCTGCATGTCCTTCCTGAAGCTCGGCCTGGTGCCCGACTGCGGTGCCTTCTACACGCTGCCGCGCGTGGTGGGCGCCCAGCGGGCGCGGGAGCTGATGCTGTCGGCGCGCGAGGTCGGCGCCATCGAAGCCTGCGACCTCGGCATCGTGATGGAACTGCACGACCCCGCGCAACTCGTACCGCGCGCGTTGGCCCTGGCCGACAGCTTCGCCGGTGCCTCGCCACTGGCCGTGAGCCTCGTGAAGCGCGCCACGGGCGACGCGGGCGCGCTGGCCGCCATGCTCGACGCCGAGGCGAATGCGCAGGCGTTGGCCTTCGGCACCACGGAGCACCGCGATGCGGTGAACCGCTTTCTCGACAAGCAGCCGCTGCCCTTCCAGTGGCCCACGAACAAGGAGCGAGCGCAGTGAGCCAGACCCCGATCGACGCCACCACCGGCGTGCAGGCTTTCCACCAGGGCGAGCTGGATGCCTGCCGCTTCCTCATCCAGCGCTGCGCCGATTGCAGCCGCCATGTGTACTACCCGCGCGAGCACTGCCCGCACTGCGGCGGGACGACGCTCGAATGGACGACGCCCGTCGGCCTCGGCACCGTGCATGCCGTGACGACCGTGCGGCGCAAACCGGCCGACGGCGGCGACCTCAACGTCAGCCTGATCGAGCTCGATGAGGGCGTGCGGCTCATGAGCCGTGTCGACAATCTCGCGCCCGGCGCGGTGCGCATCGGCCAGCGCGTCAAGGCACGGGTGCAATCGAAGGACGGCCGTGGTCTCGTGCTGTTCGATGCCATCGAGGGAGCTGCGTCATGAGCGCCGGACTGCGGTCACTGCGCGGCAGCGCCGCCATCGCCGGGGCCGCCACTTTCGGTTGCGGCGAGCAGCCGGGCTTCACGGACATGGAACTGCTGGCCCGCTCGGCGCGCGCGGCCGTCGCCGATGCCGGCCTGACCATGGCCGACATCGACGGACTGTGCACCGCGAGCGCTTCCGCCGCGATGTGGGCCTTGCCGGTCGTCGAGTACCTCGGCCTCAACCCGCGCTACATCGACGGCACCATGCTGGGCGGCAGCAGCTTCATCGCGCACCTGCTGCCCGCGATGCACGCGATCCGTTCCGGCCAGTGCAGCGCCGTGCTGGTCTGCTACGGCAGCGCGCAACGCAGCGCCGCCTTCGGACGGCGCGAGATCGTCGCGGCGCGCCGCTTTCTCGATCCGCAGCCCTACGAGCATCCCTACGAGCCGATGCTGCCGGTGTCCGCCTATGCGCTGGCGGCATCGCGCCACATGCATGAGTTCGGCACCACGCGCGAGCAGCTTGCCGACATCGCGGTGGCGGCCCGTGCCTGGGCCCGGCTCAACCCGGAAGCCTTCGTGCGCGATCCGCTCACGCGCGAGGACGTGCTGGCATCACGCATGATCTCGGACCCGCTGACGGTGCGCGACTGCTGCCTCGTCACCGATGGCGGCGGCGCCTATGTGCTGGTGAGCGCCGAGCGCGCCCGGGACTTGCCGAAGAAGCCGGTCTACGTGCTGGGCAATGCGACGGCGGTGTGGAACCGCCAGATCTCCTCGATGGCGGATCTCACGGTCACGGCGGCCAGCCAGTCGGGCCGCGAGGCCTTCGCCATGGCGGGGCTTGCGCCGGGGGACATGGACGTGGTGCAGCTCTACGACGCCTTCACCATCAACACGCTGCTGTTCCTCGAAGACCTGGGCTTCTGCCCCAAGGGCGAAGGAGGCCGCTTTGTCGCCGACGGCGCCATCGCGCCCGGCGGCAGGCTGCCGGTCAACACGAACGGCGGCGGCCTGTCCTGCGTGCATCCCGGCATGTACGGCATCTTCGCGCTCATCGAGGCCGTGCGGCAGTTGCGCGGCGAAGGTGGCGACCGCCAGGTGGCCGGCGCGCGCACCGCACTCGCGCACGGCAACGGCGGGATGCTGTCCAGCCAGGCGACCGCGATCCTCGGCACTGCCGAGGTGCTTTGAACAAAAAAACGACGTTGCCCGGCACCACCCCCGATCCGGTGCCGAGGCGGCGCGCTCACTTTCCCATCTTTCATCAAGGAGACAAGCCCATGAAGACATCGATGATGCGCAGGCTCTGCGTTGCCGCCGGCCTCGCGTGCCTGCTGGTCGCGCCGGTGCTGGCACAGACGCCCTACCCCAGCCAGCCGCTGAAGTTGGTCGTGCCCTATCCCGCGGGCGGCGCCACCGACACGCTGGCGCGCACCATCGGTCAAAAGCTGCAGGAAGCCTGGGGGCAGCCCGCGATGGTGGACAACCGGCCCGGCGCCGGGGGCACCATCGGCAACCAGTTTGTCGCCAAGGCGCCGGCGGATGGCTACACGCTGCTCATCGGCATCACCGCGCTGATCCAGCAGCCGCCGCTGATGGAGAAGCTTCCCTACGATCCGCTGAAGGCCTTCGCACCCGTCGCGATGATCGCGCGTAGCCCGAGCCTGCTCGCTGTGCCGCTGGATTCGCCCGCGAAGAACCTGCAGGACTTCATCACCATGGTGAAGGCCAGCCCCGGCAAGTACAACTTCGGCAGCTACGGCGCCGGCACCTCGGCGCACATTCAGGGCTCGCTGCTCAACATGCAGGCCGGCATCGACCTGGTCCACGTGCCCTTCCAGGGCGCCGCGCCGCTGGTCACGAACCTCGTCGGCGGTCAGCTCGCCTCGGCCTTCATCGACAGCGCGAGCGCCCGGCCGCACCTGAAGTCCATGCGCCCCCTGGCGGTGACGGGCACGCAGCGCATGCCCGGATTGCCGGATGTGCCCACCTTCGCCGAGCTGGGCTATCACTCCTTCGATCCCTACGGCTGGTTCGGCGTGTTCGTGCCGGCTGGCACCCCGGCACCGGTGGTGCACAAGCTCTCGGAAGAGATCAATCGCATCCTCCGCCTGCCCGATGTCTCGGCCAAGATCGAGTCGCTGGGCCTGCAGGTGGCGGGCGGCAAGCCGGAGGAGTTCCAGAAGGTGCTGCGGACGGACTCGGAGATCTACGCGAAGATCATCAAGGACGCGAATATCCGGCTGGCGCAGTGAGGGGCTCGCTCACCGGTTGAAACAGGCAGCCGGCAACCAGCCAACCATCCGGTAGGGACAGATCGCGCCATCGCTCCAGGATGGCCCGGTTGTTGCGATTTTCGAGAATGTCGGCGATTTCCATCTGTTTCGAGGGGTGGTGATCGCGGATGCCTCATTTGCAGGCAAACCAGCGGAAAGCCGCGCCGCTTCTGCGTTTCGCGGGGGCCGTCCCGGCGCCACGCACAGCCTTGTCCACAGAAATCCGGGGCAACTCGGGGCGCCTGTATCCGGTTGTCCTTTAGCAAGCCAAGGTCGGGCCGAGTTCCTAGAATGTCTGCCCCACCCCCCAAGGCATTCATGACACAGGGCTCCATCCGGATTCGCGGTGCACGGCAGCACAACCTCCAGAACCTCGACCTCGACATCCGCACCGGCGAGATGACGGTGGTCACCGGGCCGAGCGGCTCGGGCAAGTCGAGCCTGGTGTTCGACACCCTCTATGCCGAAGGCCAGCGGCGCTATGTCGAGACCTTCTCGGCCTATGCGCGCCAGTTCCTGGACCGCATGGACAAGCCGGCGGTCGACAAGGTGGAGGGCGTGCCGCCCGCCATCGCGATCGACCAGACCAATCCGGTGCGATCCTCGCGCTCGACCGTTGGCACGATGACCGAGCTCAACGACCACCTGAAGCTGCTGTTCGCGCGCGCGGCCCAGTTGTTCGATCGCGAGACGGCCTTGCCGGTACGGCACGATTCGCCGGATTCGATCTACGCCGAACTGGTGGCGCGGGCCGCGGCGGCCGGCGATCCGCGGGTGGTGCTCACCTTCCCGGTCGAACTGCCGGCCGGCACTTCGGCCGAGGAAGTGACGCAGTGGCTGTCCGCCAGCGGATTCACGCGCGTGCAGGCCGAGCGGGAGGTCGCCACGCCGACCGGTCCGCGCAAGGTGCTCGACGTGGTGGCCGACCGCTTCCGCATCGCCGGGGCCGAGCGAGTGCGCGTGGTCGAGGCGATCGAGGTGGCGCTCAAGCGGGGCAGCGGGCGGCTCACGGCGCATGCCCTGTCGGCGGATGAAGGAACGCCGCCTGAGGTGTGGAAGTTCTCGACCGGCCTGCACTGCCCCGAGAGCGACATCCGCTACGCCGACCCGATCCCCTCCATGTTCTCGTTCAATTCGGCCGTCGGCGCCTGCGAGACCTGCCGCGGCTTCGGCCGCGTGATCGGCGTCGATCTCGGGCTCGTGATCCCGAACGAAAAGCTCACCTTGCGCGCCGGCGCGATCAAGACCATCCAGACGCCCGCCTGGAAAGAGGCCCAGGACGACCTCATGCGCCACGCCGAGGCGGCCGGCATCCCGCGCGACACGCCGTGGAACAAGCTCACGCCCGAGCAGCAGGCCTGGGTGATCGAGGGCTCGCCCAACTGGAAGGGCAAGTGGAACCAGCAGTGGTATGGCGTGCGTCGCTTCTTCGCCTACCTCGAGAGCAAGGCCTACAAGATGCACATCCGCGTGCTGCTGTCGAAGTACCGCAGCTATACGCCGTGCCCGACCTGCGCCGGTGCGCGGCTCAAGCTCGAGAGCCTGCTGTGGCGCATCGGCAGCAAGGAGGACGCCGACGCGGTGCTCGCCCCCGCGAAGCGCGTCATGCCGGTCGGCGCCAGGTGGTCGCGCGAGCAGCTCGAGGCCTTGCCGGGCCTGTGCCTGCATGACCTGATGCTGCTGCCGATCGAGCGGCTGCGCCGCCTTTTCGACGGCATCGAAAGCCACGGCAACAGCAGCACGGCGAGCGAAGGCGACGTGCAGGCGCTCAAGCTGCTGTTCGAGGAGATCACGACCCGGCTGCGCTACCTGCACGATGTCGGCATCGGCTACCTGACGCTCGACCGCCAGAGCCGCACGCTGAGCGGCGGCGAGGTACAGCGGATCAACCTCACGACGGCGCTCGGCACCTCGCTGGTCAACACGCTGTTCGTGCTCGACGAGCCCAGCATCGGCCTGCATCCGCGCGACATGAACCGCATCACCGAGGCGATGCTTCGGCTGCGCGACGCCGGCAACACGCTGGTGGTGGTGGAGCACGACCCGGCCGTGATGCTGGCCGCCGACCGCGTGATCGACATGGGTCCGGGACCGGGCGTGCGTGGCGGCCAGATCGTGTTCGACGGCAGCACCGACGCGCTGCGCGATGCCGACACGCTCACCGGCCAGTACCTGGGCGGGCGCAAGCAGATCGGCATGGGCTTCCGGCGGATGGTCAGCGACAACACACCGCGCCTCATTCTTGAAGGCGTGCGCGAGCACAACCTGCAGGACATCACGGTCGAGCTGCCGCTGTCGCGGCTGGTCTGCATCACCGGCGTCAGCGGTTCGGGCAAGTCGACGCTGGTGCAGGACGTGCTGGCGCCGGCGCTGATGCGCCACTTCGGCAAGGCGACCGAAAGCCCGGGCGCGCACGACCGCATGCTCGGCGCCGATCGCCTGAGCGACGTGGTCTTCGTCGACCAGTCGCCGATCGGCAAGACGGCGCGCTCCAATCCTGCGAGCTACGTCGGCGCCTGGGATGCGATCCGCGAGATCTTCGCCACGGCGGCGCTGTCGCGGCAGCGCGGCTACACGGCCTCGAAGTTCAGCTTCAACAGCGGCGACGGCCGCTGTCCGACCTGCGGCGGCTCGGGCTTCGAGCATGTCGAGATGCAGTTCCTGTCGGACGTCTACCTGCGCTGCCCCGACTGCGACGGCAAGCGCTACCGGCCCGAGATCCTCGAGGTGACGATCGAGCGCGCGGACCGCAACCTCAACGTGGCCGACGTGCTCGACCTCACTGTGGCCGAGGCGGCCGCCGCATTTGGCAACGACCGCGAGGTGCTGCGCGTGCTGCAGCCGATCGTCGACGTCGGCCTCGACTACGTGAAGCTGGGCCAGCCCGTGCCGACGCTCAGCGGCGGCGAGGCGCAGCGCCTGAAGCTCGCGGGCTTCCTGGCCGAAGCCGCCAAGAGCGGCAGCGCCAGCAAGCAGCCGCTGGCGCGCAAGGGCACGCTGTTCCTGTTCGACGAGCCCACCACCGGGCTGCACTTCGACGACATCGCGCGCCTGATGCGGGCGCTGCGCAAGCTGCTCGACGCCGGCCATTCGCTGGTCGTGATCGAGCACAACCTCGACGTGATCCGCGCCAGCGACTGGCTGATCGACCTCGGGCCCGAAGGCGGCGAGGGCGGCGGCCAGGTGGTCGCGGTCGGCACGCCGGAGCAGGTGCGCGAGAACGCCGCCTCGCTGACCGGTGCGGCGCTGGCCGACTACGAACTCGCGGTCGGGCCGGGTGCCTACAAGGTGGCGGAGCGTGCCGCGCGCAGCTACGCGGCGAGGGTGCAGCCGGCGCCGGGCCGCGATGCGATCCAGATCGTCAATGCGCGCGAGCACAACCTCAAGAACCTCTCGGTCGACATCCCGCGCGGCAAGTTCAGCGTGGTCACCGGGGTCAGCGGCTCGGGCAAGTCCACGCTGGCCTTCGACATCCTGTTCAACGAAGGGCAGCGGCGCTATCTCGAATCGCTCAACGCCTATGCGCGCAGCATCGTGCAGCCCGCGGGGCGGCCGGAAGTGGATGCGGTCTACGGCATTCCGCCCACGGTCGCGATCGAGCAGCGGCTGTCGCGCGGCGGCCGCAAGAGCACCGTCGGCACCACCACCGAGGTCTGGCACTTCCTGCGCCTCTTGTACGTCAAGCTGGGCATCCAGCACTGCATCCACGACGGCGCAGCGGTGCAGCCGCAGACGCCCGACAGCATCGCGGCGCAACTGCTGAAGAACTTCAAGGGCCAGCACATCGGCCTGCTGGCGCCGCTGGTGAGCAACCGCAAGGGCGTCTACACCGAGCTGGCCGACTGGGCCCGGCCGCGCGGCTTCACGCACCTGCGGGTCGATGGCGAATTCCTGCCGACCACGGGCTTCCCGCGCATCGACCGCTTCAAGGAGCACAGCATCGAGCTGCCGGTGGCCAGCCTCGATGTGCTGCCGGCGCGGGAGACCGAGCTGCGCCAGGCCCTGACCCGGGCGCTGGAGCATGGCAAGGGCGTGCTGCACGTGCTGAGCGAACTCACCGGCCTGCGCGGCGCGATGATGGCCGGCGCACCGACCGCCGGCATCGGCCGCACCCAGGTCTTCTCGACCCTGCGCGCCTGCCCGGTCTGCAGCACCAGCTACGCGGAACTCGACCCGCGCCTGTTCTCCTACAACAGCAAGCACGGCTGGTGTCCCGACTGCGTGGGCACCGGCGTCAAGCTGACCAAGGAGCAGCGCAAGGTCTACGACGACTCGGTGATGGCCGACGACCAGAAGGGGCGCGAGCAGACTTTCGCCGAGCCCGAGGCCGAAGACGTCGGCGACGTGGCATGCCCGACCTGCGAAGGCACGCGGCTCAACGCGACCGCGCGCGCCGTGCTGTTCGGCGAAGGCGGCGGTATCGGCATCACCGAGCTGGCACGCATGAGCGTGAGCGATATCCGCATCTGGTTCGAGAACATCGCGCTCAGCGGCCGCCAGGCCGAGATCGCGCGCGACCTGGTGCCCGAGATCAAGAGCCGGCTCGAATTCCTCGAAGAGGTCGGACTGGGCTATCTCACGCTCGACCGCGGCGCGCCCACCCTCTCGGGCGGAGAGGCCCAGCGCATCCGGCTCGCGGCCCAGCTCGGCAGCAATCTGCAGGGCGTGTGCTACGTGCTCGACGAGCCGACCATCGGCCTGCATGCGCGGGACAACCAGATCCTGCTCGACGCGCTGCACAAGCTCGGCGACAAGGGCAACACGCTGGTGGTGGTCGAGCATGACGAGGACACGATCCGGCGTGCCGACCACATCATCGACATCGGTCCCAGCGCGGGCAAGCGCGGCGGCCGGCTGGTGGCTGAAGGCAGCGTCGCAGACATCCAGGGCGCGGGCGACTCGCAGACCGGCCGCTATTTGCGCGATGCGATCAAACACCCGCTGCAGGCCCGGCGCAACGTGCCGGCGCCCGAGCCCGGCGCGCCGGACTGGCTCAGCGTGCGCTGCGCCGACCTGCACAACCTGAAGGACGTCACGGTCTCGCTGCCGCTGCATCGGCTGGTGGCGGTCACGGGCGTCAGCGGCTCGGGCAAGTCGACCCTGGCGCGCGACGTGCTGCTGGCCAACGTGTATGCGGTGGTGGTGCAGCGCATGACCAAGGCCGGACGCGACGCCGATGCCGCGGGCAAGCATCCGAAATGGGTGGGATGCAGCGCGGTCGAAGGCTACGAGACCATCGACCGCGTGCTCGAGGTCGACCAGACCCCGATCGGCAAGACGCCGCGCAGCTGCCCGGCGACCTACATCGGCTTCTGGGACACGATCCGCAAGCTGTTCGCCGACACGCTCGAAGCCAAGGCGCGCGGCTATGGGCCTGCACGCTTCAGCTTCAACACCGGCGAGGGCCGCTGCCCGGGCTGCGACGGCGCGGGCGTGCGCACCATCGAGATGAGCTTCCTGCCGGATGTGAAGGTGGCGTGCGAGGTCTGTCACGGCGCGCGCTTCAACCCCGAGACGCTGGCGGTCAGCTGGCGCGGCAAGAGCATCGGCGACGTGCTGCAGATGGAGGTCGACGAGGCGGTCGATTTCTTTGCCTCGATGCCGAACATCAGCCATCCGCTGCAGCTGCTGAAGGACGTCGGGCTCGGCTACCTGACGCTGGGCCAGCCGTCGCCGACGCTGTCGGGGGGCGAGGCGCAGCGCATCAAGCTGGTGACCGAACTCAGCAAGGTGCGCGACGACGTCACGCGACGCGGCAACAAGGCGCCCCACACGCTCTACGTGCTCGACGAGCCGACGGTCGGCCTGCACATGGCCGACGTCGAGAAGCTGATCCATGTGCTGCACCGGCTGGTCAACGGCGGCCACAGCGTGGTCGTGATCGAGCACGACCTCGACGTCATCGCCGAAGCCGACTGGCTGATCGACCTCGGGCCCGAAGGTGGCAACGGCGGTGGACGCGTGGTGGCGGCCGCGCCGCCGGAAGACGTGGTGAAGCTGGGCACGCACACGGGCGTCGCGTTGGCGCCGGTGCTGGCGCGTTCGCGCGAACGGCATGAGGTGCTGACGCTGCCGGTGCGCGAAGCGGCGTCGAAGCCGGAGCCGAAGCGGCGTGAAGCGTGATTGTGTCGGCTTGTTCGTTCGGGAGGCGCCCGGCACGCGGTGCGGGCCCGTCGACCCCACTGCGCCGGCCCTTCGGGCTGCCTTGCGGTGCTCGCTTCAGGCGGGGTCCGCGCAAACTCGCTGCGCTCCTCAGCGGCGCAGAGGGGATCGCCCGTCCCGCACCGCATGCCGGGCTTTGGGGTGTTCAACGGCCAGCTGCGCCTCCAACGTCCAATGCAACCCCAGCGTGTCCACGGCGGTGGGCGGTATGCCCCGGGCCGGCCGTTGAGGCACCGCCGAGCAGCGCAGCGGTGCGCGGATCAGGGCTCGCGACTGTTTGAGTGGAGCGTAGCGGAGCGAGTTTGAGCGAGACCCCGCGTACCGTGAGCAGCGCAGGGCAGCCGCGAAGCGGCCGGTGACGTCGGCCGGCCCGGGGCATACCGCCCGCCGCCGCCCCGCGCTCTTCCGCGTTACCCTAGCGCCATGCTCACGATCTACAACGACCGCCACGTCCTTCACCACGGCAAGGTCGAAATGTTTCGCGGCGAACTCGTGCCGTGCTTCGAGGTTCCGGCGCGTGCCGACTATGTGCTGCAGGAACTGGAGCAGCGCGGGCTCGGTCCCATCGAAGCGCCGGGTGTTTTCGACGACGCGACGATCGCGCGCGTCCACGCGCCGCGCTACCTCGATTTCCTGTCGAATGCGTGGAACGAGTGGGTCGCACTCGACCCCGCCAACGCCGACCGCGACGCGCTGCCTTCGTACTGGCCGATCCGCACCTTCCGCTCCGACGTGCTGCCCGCCAGCTTCCCGGCGCGCATGGGCCTGTTCTCGTACGACGCCGGCACGCCGCTGACCGCGGGCACCTGGACCGCGGCACGCGCGGGTGCCTGCTGCGCATTGACGGCCGCGGCCCGCGTGCTGCAGGGCGAGCGCGCGGCTTTCGCGCTCACGCGGCCACCGGGCCATCACGCGGGCGCGGATTTCTTCGGCGGCTACTGCTTCCTCAACAACGCGGCGATCGCGGCCCAGGCGCTGCGCGATGCCGGCATCGACCGCGTCGCGGTGCTCGACATCGACTACCACCACGGCAATGGCACGCAGGCCATCTTCTACGAGCGCGCCGACGTCCAGTTCACCAGCCTGCATGGCGATCCGCACACCGAGTACCCCTACTACCTGGGCTACGCCGACGAGCGCGGCACGGGCGAGGGACTGGGCTTCAACCACAACCTGCCGCTGCCGCGCGGCACCGGTTTCGCGGCCTGGCGCGAAGCGCTGGCGACCGCGCTGCGCGGCATCGCGGACTTCAAGCCCGGCGCGCTGGTGGTCTCGCTCGGGCTCGACACCTTCGCGGGCGATCCGGTCGCCGGCTTCACGCTCGCCACGCCCGACTACCTGCGGATCGGCGAAGACATCGCGCGCGCAGGCCTGCCGAGCGTGTTCGTCTTCGAGGGCGGCTACGCGGTGGCGGAGGTGGGCGTGAACGCGGTCAACGTGCTCGACGGATTCAGGCAGCGGGCGGGCTGAGCCAGGGCGCTGACGCGGCGGCGACACGGACCGGGGAGATACCCGCTTGTCCCGCCCGTGCCCCATGCGGCCCAATGCGGCATTCAACTGGTACCGGAGGCCGCCACATGATTCGTCGTTCCCTTTTGTGCGCCGCCCTGCTCGGCGCGGCTGTCACGGCTGCGCATGCGCAGACCTTTCCCACCCGGCCGATCAAACTGATCATTGCCTTCCCCGCGGGCGGCCCGACGGACATCACGATGCGGCAGCTGGCCGACAATGCATCGAAGATCCTCGGCCAGCCGATCGTGGTGGACAACAAGCCGGGCGCCGGCGGCACGCTGCCCGCGCAGGCGTTGCAGACCGCGCAGCCTGACGGCTACACCATCGGCCAGATTCCGCTCGGCGTGTTTCGCCTGCCCTACACCACCAAGATCAATTGGGACCCGGTCAAGGACATCAGCTACGTGATCAACGTCACCGGCTACGCCTTCGGCATCGCGGTGCCGGCCGACAGCCCGTTCAAGACCTGGAACGACTTCGTCGCCTATGCCAAGGCCAACCCGGGCAAGCTCACCTACGGCTCGACCGGCAACCTGACCAGCCCGCACCTGACGACCGAACTGATGGCGCAGCAGCTCGGCATCCAGCTGCAGCATGTGCCCTACAAGGGCAGCGCCGATCTGGCGCAGGCGGTGCTCGGCAACCACCTGATGGCGATCGCCGACTCGACCGGCTTCGCGCCGCTGGTGGAGTCGGGCAAGCTGCGCGTGCTCAACACCTGGGGTGACAAGCGGCTTGCCAAGTTCCCGGATGCGCCGACGCTCAAGGAGCTCGGCCTGGACATCGTGCAGAACTCGCCCTTCGGCATCGGCGCGCCCAGGAACACGCCGCCCGAGGTCGTGAAGAAGCTGCACGACGCGTTCAAGCAGGCGATGGAGGAGCCGAGCTACGTGGCCGCGCTGGGGCGCTACGACATGCTGCCGATCTACATGAGTTCCGCGGACTACGCGAAGTTCGCGCAGACGACCTTCGCGCGGGAGAAGGCGTTGATCGAGAAGCTGGGGCTGGCCAAGCCTCAGTAAGGGGCTAGGCTAGGCTAACCGAGCTCGAAGCTGGTGAGCCCGTACAGGCGCTGCAGCTCGCAGGCCGGCGCGCTGCCGGCGTACATGCGCGCGGTCTCGAACACGTGGTGCATGCCTTCGGCCCGCGCCATCGCGACCGCCTCGGCATTCGGCAGCGGGACGTCGAGGTAGACCGTGTCGCCGGCCGGCACGGTGGCGCACAGCGCAGCCAGCAATGCGCGCGCCACTGCCGGATCGTCCGCCACCAGCGGCGCGATCTTGTGGCCTTCGCGGCAGCGCCGGATCAGCCCCCAGCCCACCAGCCGGCCCTGGTCGACCCAGGCCAGTCCGGTCGCATCGGGCATGTCGATCCAGGCGCGCAGGAAGGCGTCGCGCGGCGCCGGGAAGACGCGGCGGTCGTCGGCGCACAGCGCGGCGAAGTCGACGGTGGACAGGGGAACGACCTGCGGCGGCGTCTCGCCGCCACTGCGGGCGACACCGGCGAAGCGGGCGTTGTTCCAGGCCAGCGCGAAACCGCTGCGGCGGTAGTTGTCCTGCTGGGCCGGCACGCCGTCGAGCCCCACCACCTGGCCGGCGAGCCGGGCCATGCCTTCGCGCCAGAGGCGGAGGCCGACGCCCTTGCCGCGCCACGCCGGCGCCACGATGTAGAGCCCGATGAAGCCGAAGCGACCTGCGTATGACACGGCAGAGATGCAGCCCACCGCCTCGCCGCGGTGTTCGGCGACAAGGAAGCCGCCGGGATCCGCCGCATGGAAGCAGGCGGCGTCATGCAATCCCGGGTTCCAGCCTTCGCGCGCCGCAAGCTCGATCACGAGGGCCATCTCGTCGGCGCGGAGGGTGCGGATCGTCAGGTCCATGCGCGGCATTCTGACGCGCCCTGCCGGCAGCAGGGAAAATTCCTGTCCAATAGCGGCATGGAAACCTCGCCCGATGTGGAACGCCGACTGACCGATCTGGAGATCAAGGCGAGCTTCACCGAAGACCTGCTGGACCAGCTCAACCTGGTCATCTACAGGCAACAGGAGCAGATCGACAGCCTGGTCCTGCAGGTCACGCAGCTTCGTCAGCAAAGCCCCGAGGGCGGCCCCGGCGCCGCGCGCAACCTGCGCGACGAGCTGCCGCCTCACTACTGAAGGGCTACGCCGCCAGCTGCACCGGAATCCGTCGCCGGCCGAAGCCGCCGCCGAATGCCCCGAAGCGACCTGCGATCGGCGTGGCGCAATGCGGGCAGGTGCCATGCGCATCGAGCTCGCAGGCCAGCACGACATACCAGTCGCGCCGCACCAGCGCTGCATGGCAGGCCGGACAGAAAGTCGTGCCGCCTTCGAGGTCATGCACGTTGCCGGTGTAGACGTGGTGCAGGCCGTTGCCGAGCGCGATCGTGCGGGCCCGCGTCAGCGTGGCGGGCGGCGTGGGCGCCACGTCCATCATCTTGTAGTCCGGATGGAAGGCCGTGAAGTGCAGCGGCACATCGGGCCCGAGCCGGTCGGCAATCCAGCGTGTCATCGCGTCGATCTCGGCGTCGCTGTCGTTGTGCTGCGGGATCAGCAGCGTCGTGATCTCGAACCAGCAGTCGGTCTCGTGCCGCAGGTACTGCAGCGTCTCGAGCACCGGCGCCAGGTGGGCGCCGGTCTGCTGGAAGTAGAACTGCTCGGTGAAGGCCTTCAGGTCGACGTTGGCCGCGTCCATCTTGGCGTAGAACTCGCGCCTGGGCGCGGCGTGCATGTAGCCCGCGGTCACTGCAACGCTGTGCAGGCCGAGCGCATGGCAGGCGTCGGCGGTGTCCATCGCGTACTCGGCGAAGATCACGGGGTCGTTGTAGGTGAAGGCCACGCTCGAAGCGCCGCTCGCGCGGGCCGCCTCGGCGATTCGCCCGGGTGACGCCGTGTCCTGCAGCCGGTCCATCTCGCGGCTCTTCGAGATATCCCAGTTCTGGCAGAACTTGCACGCGAGGTTGCAGCCCGCGGTGCCGAAGCTGAACACGCTGCTGCCGGGGAAGAAGTGGTTGAGCGGTTTCTTCTCGATCGGGTCGATGCAGAAGCCCGAACTGCGCCCGTAGGTGGTGAGCACCATCGCATCGCCGGCGCGCTGGCGCACGAAGCACATGCCGCGCTGGCCGTCGTGCAGCCGGCAGTCGCGCGGACACAGGTCGCATTGGATGCGGCCGTCGTCGAGCCGGTGCCACCAGCGCCCAGGCGTCGCGTTCGGCCCATCGAGGCTCGTCATTGCCGCTCCTCGAACGCGATCGCGCCGTAGCCGACGACGCGGTCACGACCGCCCGCGGTGTCGCCGGAGTTGCGCAGGTCGAGCAGGCGCGGCGCGAGGCCGTGGCGGCGCGCGGCCAGCAGCGCGCCGTTGATCGCCGCCGATCCGCAGGCCTGGTGCGGCGCCAGCCCGGCATCGAGCGCCAGGATGCGTTGCACGGTGGCACGGTCGACGGCCTGCGCCTGCGCGTACGGAAGGTAGTGCGACAGGTCGGAGCTGATCACGATCAGCGTCTCCGCGCCGCCCCACAGCCGCTCGAGCACCTGCGCCACCGATTCGGCACTGGCGTCGCTGACGACCAGAGGCACCAGGGTGAAGCTGCCGAGCAGCATCTGCAGGAACGGCAGTTGAACCTCGAGCGAATGCTCGCGCTCGTGGGCCCGGTCGTTGCGGACCATCTGGGGCAGGTCGCCGAGGCTGGCGAGTGCGGCGACATCGAGCGCGACCTCGCCCAGCGGTGTCTCGAAGGCTTCCGCCTCGGGGAGCGCCAGGCCGCTCACCCAGACGTGATGTGCGGGGCCGAGCAGCACCACGCGGCGGATGGCCGGCTCGCGCCGCCGACCGAGCAGGGCATAGGCGTGCGCCGCCACCGCGCCGCAATACTCGTAGCCCGCATGGGGGGTGATCAGCAGCTTCGCGGGCCCGCGCGCCGGGTCGTCGKCGGCGCCGACGCCGGCCAGGTGGTCAGCGACCTGCCTGCGCAGCGCTTCGGGCGCGGCGGGGTAGAACAGGCCATCGACAACGGCGCGGCGTACGGCAGGCATCGAGCAGGGCTCCTGACCTGAATCTGAACCCTCCGGGATCGAAAATCAATACCTTGCCAGGGCGCGCGCGGATGCGCGTCGCGCTGCACGCAGCCGCCTCACTGCTGGCGGCCTTTTGTCACGTTTGGTCCGTCTTAAGTTCTAACAATCTAGAACTTCCTGATACACAATCCGGCAACCACAGGAGGAGCAGGCATGGGCGGTCGAATTCGTCACGGGACGCGGGCGGGAATGGTGGCAGCGGCGGCCTGGCTCCTGCTGCTGGCGGGCGGGGCTTGGGCGCAAGCGCCTCAGGCACCCGCGTCGCAGCCGGCGGCCGACAGTGCCGATCTGGTCGTCCATCCCTGGGTGGTGCCGCCGCCCAACTGGTCGCCCGAGGCCTATTTCACGAACCTGAAGGACGGCGCCACGACCGAGGCGCCCTTCGTCGCGCGCTTCGGTCTTTCGATGCGCGGCATTGTCCCGGCCGGCAGGACCGCGGGCACGGCCGGCCACCACCACCTGCTGATCAACCAGCCGCTGCCGCTCGACTTCACCAGGCCGCTGCCCTTCACCGAGCACTACATCCACTTCGGGAAGGGCCAGATGGAGACCGTGGTCGACCTGCCGCCGGGCACCTACACGATGCGGCTGGTGCTGGCGGACCAGGGACACATCCCGTATTTCGTCTACAGCAAGCCGCTCAGGTTCACGGTCAGCAAGCAGAACAAGGGCGTCACGCCGGCCAGCCTGCTGGGCGAGCCGCGCATCGAACTGCTGAGTCCCGCCGATCACAGCACGGTGCAGTTGCCGCTGCGCGTGCAGTTCCATGCCAGCGGCCTGAACGTGTCGAACGCAGCGCCCAAGGTGCCCGACACCGGCCACTTCCGGCTGGTGCTGGAGCGCCCGGGCCAGAAGGCGGAAACCATCGACCTCGACGGCGGGCAGACCGAGGTATGGCTCAACCCGCCCAAGGGCAGCTACAGCGCCCGGCTCGAGCTCCTGAGCAACACCGCGGCCGGGAACGTCGTCGCACGCGCCAGGCCGGTCGCCTTCACCGTGCCTTGAGTATCGCGGCCGCCACCTCGGCGAAGCCGGCGCCGCGCTCGCGCTCGGTGACGTAGCTCGGCAGGTGCGACAGGGCGGCCTCGAACCGGCGGACGTTCGCCACGCCGATGCTGTGCTCGAAATGCTCGAACATCAGCGCGTCGTTGGTCGAGTCGCCGACGTAGGCCCAGCGCTGCATCTCGTCGTCGAGCCGGCGATCCCAGAGCTCGCGCACGATCCAGCGGGCGCCGGCCAGCTTGTTGTGCTCGCCGTACCAGCCGTTGACGTGGATGCTGCTGACGGTGGCGTGCATGCCCTCGCTGCGCATCAGCGCGACGACAGCGGCGATCTGCGCATCGCCGAGTTGCGTGAATTCGCTGTGGTCGATCGCGATGTCGCATTCGCGGCCCGGCGAGTCGGTGGCGCGCCGGGCGCCGGGGATCTCGCGCTCGATGCGGGCCAGCACGGCCTGCATGCGCGCGAAATTGCGCTCACGCGTGGGCGCGTCCTGCTGGTAGCGCTTCTCGAGGCCGCCATGGGGTGCAGGCAGCAGCGCGACGGCGCCGTTCTCGGCCACGATGGCGTCCACCGGCCAGACGCTGGCAAAGGGCTCGCTCCAGCCCACCGGGCGGCCGGTGATCGCCACCCGATGCAGGCCGGCTGCGCGCAGGTCGGCCAGCGCTGCCAGCGCATCGGCGCTGATCGCGCCTTCGGTCGTCAGCGTGTCGTCGATGTCGGTGAAGACGCCGACCAGCGCGCGCCGCGCCGCCAGCGGCCAGTCGCAGAGGGGCGTCATCAGGAGGCGGTCTGCAGCGCCAGGCCGGCGTGCTCGCGCAGCGGATGGAAGTGGATCTTCGGGAAGCGCTCCTGCGCCAGCCGCACGTCGTAGGGCGAGGTGCACAGGTAGGCTAGCGTGTTGGCCGCGTCGAGCGCCATCCGCGCCGGATAGGCATCGACGAAGGCGCGCAGCTCGGCCGGGGTGTCGGCCGTGATCCAGCGCGCGCCGGTGTACTGGCAGCCCTCGAGCCGGACGTCGGCGTCGTACTCGGTCTTCAGGCGGTGCTGCACCACTTCGAACTGCAGCTGCCCGACCGCGCCCAGCAGCATCGGACCGCCGACCTCGGGGCGGAACACCTGGATCGCGCCCTCTTCGCCGAGCTGGGCCAGTCCCTGCTGCAGCTGCTTGGTACGCAGCGGGTTCTTGAGGATCACGGTCATGAACAGCTCGGGCGCGAAGAAGGGCAGGCCGGTGAACTGCAGCGAGGCGCCGTCGGTGATGGTGTCGCCGAGCTGCACGCCGCCGTGGGTCGTGAAGCCGACGATGTCGCCCGCGTAGGCCTCCTCGACCGCTTCGCGCCGCTGGCTCATGAAGGTCACGACGCTGGTCGGGCGCAGTTCCTTCGCGGTGCGCTGTACCTTGAGCTTCATGCCCGGCGTGTAGCGCCCCGAGGCCATTCGCACGAAGGCGATGCGGTCGCGGTGGTTGGCGTCCATGTTGGCCTGCACCTTGAACACCACGCCCGCGAAGTCCTTGTGCTCGGGCCGGATCTCCTTGACCACCGGCTGCCGGTTGACCATCGTGGTGCTGATGCGCGGCTGCGGCGGCGGCGCCAGGTCGACCAGCGCGTCGAGCACTTCCATCACGCCGAAGTTGTTGACGCCGGAGCCGAAGAACACCGGCGTCTGCTTGCCGGACAGGAAGGCCTCGCGGTCCCAGGTGGGCGAGGCGCCGGTGGCCAGTTCCATGCTTTCCATCGCGTGGTCGAACTCGCGGCCGAAGCGCTTGTGCAGCGCGTCGCGGTCGGTCAGCGAAATCGTCTCGAAGTCCTGCGGCAGCTTTTCCTGGCCCGACTCGAACACCGTCATCGCCTTCGTGCGCAGGTTGATGATGCCGCCGAAGCTCTTGCCCTGGCCCACCGGCCAGGTCATCGGCACGCAGGGCATGCCGAGCTCGCGCTCAATCTCGTCGAGCAGCTCGAGCGGCTCGCGCACCTCGCGGTCCATCTTGTTGACGAAGGTGATGATCGGCGTGTCGCGCTGGCGGCAGACCTCGATCAGCCGCCGGGTCTGTGCTTCCACGCCGTTGGCGGCGTCGATCACCATGAGGGCCGAATCGACCGCGGTCAGCACGCGGTAGGTGTCTTCGGAGAAGTCCTTGTGGCCCGGCGTGTCGAGCAGGTTGATGACGTGGTCGCGGTAGCTCATCTGCATCACCGACGAGGCGACCGAAATGCCGCGCTGCTTCTCGATCTCCATCCAATCGGAGGTCGCGTGGCGCGAGGCCTTGCGCGCCTTCACCGAGCCGGCGATCTGGATCGCGCCCGAGAACAGCAGCAGCTTCTCGGTCAGCGTGGTCTTGCCGGCGTCGGGGTGGGAGATGATCGCGAAGGTGCGGCGGCGTTTGGTTTCGGAGGCGAAGGTCATGGAGGTGAACGCGGTGCGCGCTCACGGGCGCGGGCTGCTGGAGGCAAAACCCACGATTTTACCGTTCGGGCGCTCACATCGGGGGGTGAGGCCTTTGCGGCCCACCAGCATGCCCGAGGCGGTCAGCGCGACCTTCTCAAGCCGTGCTGGCGGGCGGCTAGCGCCGCGCGTTAAAATACGGCGTTCCGAGGAGCGTTGCAGCGCCGACAGGCGTGAGGCTCGGACCATCATCGCAACCACGCTCACCCGCTGTTCTCGCGGTGAGTCCATTCCCCGATCGCAGTGGCATCTTTCAAGCTTGCTTTGGAGCCAACATGAGCGCAGTTCTCAAACCGTCCCCCGTTTCCACCGTCGACCAGGCGATCGCCGACCTCTCCCTTGCCGCCTGGGGCCGCAAGGAAATCCGAATCGCCGAAACCGAGATGCCCGGCCTGATGGCGATCCGCGAAGAGTTCGCCAAGGGCCAGGCGCTCAAGGGCGCGCGCATCACCGGCTCGCTGCACATGACGATCCAGACCGCCGTGCTGATCGAGACGCTGCAGGCGCTCGGGGCCACCGTGCGCTGGGCCTCGTGCAACATCTTCTCGACCCAGGACCACGCCGCCGCCGCCATCGCCGCGGCCGGCACGCCGGTGTTCGCGATCAAGGGCGAGTCGCTGGAAGACTACTGGGACTACACCCATCGCATCTTCGAATTCGGCCCCAAGGGCTCGGCCGGCGAAGGCCCGAACATGATCCTCGACGACGGCGGCGATGCCACGCTGCTGATGCACCTGGGCCAGCGCGCCGAGAAGGACCAGAGCGTGCTGGCCAACCCGACCAGCGAGGAAGAGCGCATCCTGTACGCGGCCATCAAGGCCAAGCTGGCGGTCGATTCGACCTGGTACACCCGCAAGTCGGCCGAGATCATCGGCGTGACCGAGGAGACCACCACCGGCGTGCACCGCCTGAACGAGATGTCGGCCAAGGGCACGCTGCTGTTCCGCGCCATCAACGTCAACGACTCGGTCACCAAGAGCAAGTTCGACAACCTCTACGGCTGCCGCGAATCGCTGGTCGACGGCATCAAGCGCGCGACCGACGTGATGATCGCCGGCAAGGTGGCCTGCGTGGCCGGCTACGGCGACGTGGGCAAGGGCTCGGCCCAGGCCCTGCGCGCGCTGAGCGCGCAGGTGTGGGTGACCGAGATCGACCCCATCAACGCCCTGCAGGCCGCGATGGAAGGCTACAAGGTCGTGACCATGGAATACGCCGCCGACAAGGCCGACATCTTCGTGACGACCACCGGCAACAAGGACGTCATCACGCACGACACGATGGCGAAGATGAAGGACCAGGCCATCGTCTGCAACATCGGCCACTTCGACAACGAGATCGACGTCGCCTCGATCGAGAAGTACGAATGGGAAGAGATCAAGCCGCAGGTCGACCACATCACCTTCCCGGACGGCAAGAAGATCATCCTGCTGGCCAAGGGCCGCCTCGTGAACCTCGGCTGCGGCACGGGCCACCCGAGCTTCGTGATGTCGTCGTCGTTCGCGAACCAGACCATCGCCCAGATCGAGCTGTTCACCAAGCCCGACGCCTACCAGGCCGGCAAGGTCTACGTGCTGCCCAAGCACCTGGACGAGAAGGTCGCTCGCCTGCACCTCAAGAAGGTCGGAGCGATGCTGACCGAGTTGACGGATGCGCAGGCAGCGTACATCGGCGTCGACAAGAACGGCCCGTACAAGCCCGACACCTACCGCTACTGAGTCCCGCGTCTTGCGTGCCGATCAGCTACTCGTCGAACGCGGCCTCGCCGCTTCGCGCTCGCAGGCCGTCCGCCTGATCGCCGGCGGCTTGCGCTGGCGTGACGGTGCCGACTGGCGCGTCGTCGGGAAGAACCGCGACGAAATCCCCGAAGCGGCCGAGCTCGAACTGCTCGATGCCGCCGAGGCCCGCTACGTCTCGCGCGGCGGCCTCAAGCTGGAAGGCGCCTTGGCCGCCACCGGCATCGACCCGCGCGGCCGGCGTTGCCTCGATGTGGGCCAGTCGACCGGCGGCTTCACCGACTGCCTGCTGCAGCAAGGCGCCGAGCATGTGGTGGGCGTCGACGTCGGCCACGGCCAACTGCATGCGCGCGTGCGCGACGATGCGCGGGTGACCGCGGTCGAAGGCGTCAACGCCCGCACGCTGACGGCGGATGCCTGGGCATCCGAATCCCCTGAAGATGAGACTGCCGATCGGAGCTTCGGCCTGATCGTCGGCGATCTCTCCTTCATTTCACTCACGCTGGTGCTGCCCGCGCTGGTGCCGCTGCTGGCGCCCGATGGCGACATGCTGATGCTCGTCAAGCCACAGTTCGAACTGCAGCCGGGCCAGGTCGGCAAGGGCGGCATCGTGCGCGAGCCCGCGCTGTACGCCGTGGTCGAGCAGCGCTTGCGCGATACCTGCGCCGCACTCGGCCTGCGCGTCGTGCGTTGGCTCGACAGCCCGATCGAGGGCGGCGACGGCAACCACGAGTTCTTCATCCATGCTGTTCATGCGGACGGCCAACCAGGAGCCGGCCGTGCGCCTTCCGCTGAGCTTTGAATTCTTCCCGACCAAGACGCCCGAGGGCGCAGTCAAGCTGCGCGCCGTGCGGCAGCAGCTCTACGCGCAGGAGCCCGAGTTCTGCTCCGTCACCTACGGTGCCGGCGGCTCCACGCACGAAGGCACGTTCGGCGCGGTGCGCGAGATCCTGGCCGAAGGCGTGGAAGCGGCCTGTCATTTCTCCTGCATCGGCGCGACCAAGGCGACGGTCCGCGAGCAACTGGCCGAACTGAAGGCGATGGGCGTCAAGCGCCTGGTCGCCTTGCGCGGCGACCTGCCGAGCGGCTATGGCGTGGGCGGCGAGTTCCACTACGCGAGCGATCTCGTCGCCTTCATCCGCGCAGAGACCGGCCGCGATTTCCACATCGAGGTGGCCTGCTATCCCGAAGTGCATCCGCAGGCGCGCTCGCCCGAGGCCGACCTGCAGGCCTTCGCGGCCAAGGTGCACGCGGGCGCCGATTCGGCCATCACGCAGTATTTCTTCAGTGCCGAGGCCTACTGGCGCTTCGTCGACGAGGCGCGCGCGCTGGGGCTATCGACGCCGATCGTGCCGGGCATCATGCCGATCACGAGCTCGACGCAGCTGATGCGCTTCTCCGATGCCTGCGGCGCCGAGATCCCGCGCTGGATCCGTCTGCGGCTGCAGAGCTTCGGCGACGACACGGCATCGATCAAGGCCTTCGGCCTCGATGTCGTCGCGGCCTTGTGCGAACGCCTGCGCGCCGGCGGCGCGCCCGCGCTGCATTTCTACACGATGAACCAGTCGGTGGCCACGCTCGGTGTGCTGCAGCGGCTGGGCTGGGCTGCATGAGTTTGCGCAGCGGCCTGGCGGCGCTGCTCGCGGCCGGGCTGCTCGCGGCCTGCGCGGTGCAGCCGGCGTCGCAGGGCGATGCGGCAGGCGACGCGCCGCAGGGTCGCCTGCGACCGCTGGCGAAGCAGCCGGCCCTGCCGCCGGGCGCGCCGCCGCGCTCCGCGGTGCCGTCGGTGCGCTACGACCTCGCTGTGTCGGGCCGCGGCGAACTGGGGCCCGACGACGGCATTCCGGGCGACGAGGGCGGGCGCGAGGTCTTCGAGCGCGGCGGCGCTTCCTGGTACGGCATCCAGTTCCACCAGCGCAAGACCGCCAGCGGCGAGCGCTTCGACATGACTGCGTTCACCGCGGCGCACAAGACGCTGCCCTTCAACACGCGCGTGTGCGTGCGCAGCCTGGTCAACGGGCGCGAGGTGCTGGTGCGCGTCAATGATCGCGGGCCCTACGCCTCGGGCCGCATCATCGACCTGAGCCGCGCCGCGGCCGAGGCCATCGGCATGCTCGGGATGGGCATCAAGACGGTGGCGCTGTCGATCGCGGACCAGGAGACCGACCGCTGCGGCGGCACCGAGGTCGGTCCGGTGGAGGTGCCCCTCCAGGCCGCCCAGGATCCCGCACCCAGCAAGCCGACGCGACAAGTCCCGCCCCGCAAACGCCGCTGATCTGCTTCGGCCGGCGCAGCCAGGCCCGTTGGTGAAACACCGCGGATCTGGCTTTGCCAGTCCGCTGGTGTTGCCCCCGGTAGGGGGTGGGCGGGCTACACGCAGTGAGCCCAACCTGGGGGCGAGCCAGAGCTACCCTCCGGCGTCGAGTGAGAAGGTGGCGTTCCGGTCCTGCGCCAGCCGCTCGGCCATCTGGGGCAGGGCGGCCGCCAGCAGCGGCTTCAGCGTGTAGGGCGGATTGATCAGGAACATGCCGCTGGCCGGCAGGCCCGGCCGGTGCGTCGCACCGGTCGCATCGGTCGTGATCTTGCTCGACTTGACCGTCAGCGTGGCGTGCAGCCAGGACTTGCCGGCCTTGGTGGCCATGGTCTTGAGCCGGCGCGGCAGGTCGTGCGCTTCCGGCCGCGGGATGATCGGGTACCAGACGGCGTAGGTGCCGGTCGCGAAACGCTTGAGTGCCTCGGCCACGAAGTCGAGCACCCGGGCGTAGTCGCTCTTGATCTCGTAGCTCGGGTCGCACAGCACCAGGGCGCGGCGTGAAGGCGGCGGCAGGAACTTGGTGGCGCTGCCGAAACCGTCGTCGCGCAGCACCGCGATCTGGCGGCCGGCCTCGAGCTGGGCGATGTTGGCGTCGAGGGTGCGGGCGTCGGTCGGGTGCAGCTCGAACAGCTTGAGCTTGTCGTGCTCGCGCAGCAGGTGATGCACGATGAAGGGCGAGCCCGGATAGACCCGTGCGCCGCCGTTGGGATTGAAGTCGCGGACTACCTCGAGGTAGCGCGCCAGGGCGTCCGCGAGCGGGGCCTCCGCTTCGGCGGCGGGCTTCTTCGACGTTTTCCTGGCCGGTGCTGCGCCGGGCACGGGTGCCGGTGCGGCCTTGGCGGGCGCCAGCAGCCGCAGGATGCCCTCGGCCGCTTCGCCGCTGGTGCCGGCGTAGTCTCCATCGAGGCGGTAGAGGCCGGCACCGGCGTGGGTGTCGACCACGGTCAGCGCCGCTTCTTTTTCGAGCAGATGCTCGAGGGTGGCAATCAGCACCGTGTGCTTGAGCACGTCGGCGTGGTTGCCGGCATGGAAGGCGTGGCGGTAGCTAAACATCCCTGGATGGTAACGGTCTGGCCGCCCGATCTGGGTCCTGATTGCGCCTCAAAGGTGATTCTTCGTATAATCGCGGGCTTCGCAGCGCCTTTGTGGCCCCGCGGCGAAGACAGGAACCCGCTTGCGCGGGAACCGGCAACCCACCTAAGAGATTCCCGCCAGAGGAACGCCGACCGTGGAAAAGGGCCCGCCAAACCCTCTTTTGAAGAGAAACTCATGACCAAAACGTTCAGCGCCAAGCCCGCTGACGTGACGCACGAGTGGTTTGTGATTGACGCGACCGACAAGGTCCTCGGACGAGTAGCCAGCGAAGTTGCTCTCCGTTTGCGCGGCAAACACAAGGCCATTTACACGCCTCACGTCGACACCGGTGACTTCATCGTCATCATCAACGCAGCCCAGCTGCGCGTCACCGGCGCCAAGCCGATCGACAAGGTGTACTACCGTCACTCGGGCTACCCGGGCGGCATCACGGCCACCAACTTCCGCGACATGCAAGCCAAGCACCCGGGCCGCGCCCTGGAAAAGGCCGTCAAGGGCATGCTGCCCAAGGGCCCGCTCGGCTACGCGATGATCAAGAAACTCAAGGTGTACGGCGGTGCAGAGCACCCGCACACCGCCCAACAGCCCAAAGTGCTGGAACTGTAAGGAGCCTTGAGAATGATTGGTGAATGGAACAATGGCACCGGCCGTCGCAAATCCAGCGTCGCCCGCGTGTTCATCAAAAAGGGCACCGGCAAGATCACGGTCAATGGCAAGGACATCCAGGCCTATTTCGGCCGGGAGACCTCCATCATGATCGCGAAGCAGCCGCTGTTCCTGACGAACAACGTCGAAGCTTTCGACATCATGATCAACGTCGCTGGCGGCGGTGAATCGGGTCAGGCCGGCGCGGCGCGCCACGGCATCACCCGTGCCCTGATCGACTACGACGCGACGCTCAAGCCGGTGCTGAGCCAGGCTGGCTTCGTGACGCGCGATGCGCGTGAAGTCGAGCGTAAGAAGGTCGGTCTGCATTCCGCACGCCGCCGCAAGCAGTTCTCGAAGCGCTAATAAAAGGCGTTTTGGGCTTACCGCTCGCAATGACAAGAAACCGCCTTCGGGCGGTTTTTTGTTGATTGAAGTAGCATTCACCGATCGGCCGCAGTATTCGGCCCCACAGGAGTCCTCTCACAATGAGCGCCGTTGCAGAAACCATCCAGACCCCGGCCATGATGCCCGAGCCGATCGTCTTCACCGACAGCGCGGCCGCCAAGGTGGCCGACCTGATCGCCGAAGAAGGCAATCCCGACCTCAAGCTGCGCGTGTTCGTGCAGGGCGGCGGCTGCTCGGGCTTCCAGTACGGATTCACCTTCGACGAGATCACCAACGAAGACGACACCACCATGACCAAGAACGGTGTGTCGCTCCTGATCGACGCCATGAGTTACCAGTACCTGCTCGGCGCCGAGATCGACTACAAGGAAGACCTGCAGGGCGCCCAGTTCGTGATCAAGAACCCGAACGCCACCAGCACCTGCGGCTGTGGATCGAGCTTCTCGGCCTGACGTCCCTCAGGCGCGTGCCTCCACGAAGCCGCCTCCGGGCGGCTTTTTGCTGCCCGCCCTCCGAACGATCGCACTGTGCGCACCCCGCAAACCTTGGGGCTTCGGCCGGCGCAGCCAGGCCCGTTGGTGAAACACCGCGGAACCGGCTTTGCCGGGCCGCCGGTGTTGCCCCCGGTAGGGGGTGGGCGCCCGACACGAAGTGCGGGCAACCTGGGGGCGAGCCAGATTCAGGGGTAGATGGCGCCGAGGACCCGGGCGCCGCGGGCGCCGGTCACGCTGGCGAGATTGCCGGGTTGGCCCTGCAGCGTGGCGCGCGCCAGCCAGGCGAAGGCGGCGGCTTCGACTTCCTGCGGCGGCAATCCGCGCTCGGCGGACGACACCACCTCCACGGTCGGCAGCAGGGCCCGCAGCCGTGCCAGCAGATGCAGGTTGAGCGCACCGCCGCCGCACACGATCAGCGTCCGGCTGTCGGCGCCGTAGCGCTGCAGATGCGCCGCGCAGGTACTGGCCGTCAGCTCGGCCAGCGTGGCCTGCACATCGGCGGGATCGGCTTTCGAGGTGCCCAGGTGCGCGGCCAGCCAGTTGGGATTGAACAGGTCGCGGCCCGTGCTCTTGGGCGGCGCCTTGGCGAAATAGGCCTCGGCCAGAAGGCGCGAGAGCAGCTCCGGCAGCACCTGGCCGCTGGCGGCCCACTGGCCGCCGGCGTCGTAGGGCTGGCCGATGTGGGTCTGGCACCAGTGGTCGATCAGCGCATTGCCCGGTCCGCAGTCGAAGCCGAGCACGGTGCCGCTGCCGGCCGGCAGCAGGCTCAGGTTCGAGATGCCGCCGAGGTTCAGCACCGCCACCGCCTGGTCGTCGCGGGCGAACAGGGCCCGGTGGAACCCCGGCACCAGCGGCGCGCCCTGGCCGCCGGCCGCCAGGTCGCGGCTGCGGAAATCGGCCACCACCCGGATGCCGCTGAGCTCGGCGATCAGCGAGGGGTTGTTGATCTGCAGGGTGTAGCCGACCTCGTCGAACTCGCCGGGCCGGTGCCGGACCGTCTGGCCGTGGGCGCCGATGGCGGTGACGGCGTCGGCCGGCAGGCCGGCATCCTCCAGCAACTGCTTCGCCACGCGGGCATAGACCCGAGCCAGCCCGTTGCCGGCCAGGGCGGCGCGGTGCAACTCGTCGTTGCCGGGGGTATTGAGCGCCATCAGTTCGGCGCGCAAGCCCATGGGGAAGGGTGCGGCTGCGTAGCCCTGGACGGCGATGCCGTCGTTCGAGAAGTCCGCCAGGACGCCGTCGACACCGTCCAGCGAGGTCCCCGACATCAGGCCGATGAAAAGTTCAGCCATGGGTTGCGGGGAGCGTGGGAACGGGGCCTGGCCGCCGCGCGTCAGTCCGCGCTGGCCTGGACGACCGAGAACGCGGCCGACAGCTCGGTGCGCGTGGCGATGGCGAGCCGCTCGAAGGCGGGACGAGAGGCCGCGGTGATCGGAACGCCGCCGTCCTGCTGAGCGATCTTGGCCGGGTCGTGGTATTCGCCGTTCACCCGGAACTCGAAATGCAGGTGCGGGCCGGTGGCCCAGCCGGTCGAACCCACGGCACCGACGGCCTGGCTCTGGCTGACGCTCTGGCCGACCTTGACGTCGATGCGGCTCAGGTGTGCGTAAGCGGTTTCCTGCTTGTTGCGGTGCTTCAGGATGACGATGTTGCCGTAGCCGCTCTGCGTGCCGGCGAACTCGACCGTGCCGTCGCCGACCGCGCGCACCGGGGTGCCGGTGGGGGCCGCGAAGTCGATGCCGTGGTGCTGCCGCCAGCTGTTCAGGATCGGGTGCAAGCGCATCGCGAAGCCGCTGGTCACGCGCGAGAACTCGACGGGCGAGCTCAGGAAGGCGCGGCGCAGGCTGTCGCCGTTGGGGCGGTAGTAGCCGCCCTTCTGGCCGGGCTCCTGGAACCACAGCGCCTGGTAGAGCTTGCCGTTGCTCTCGAACTCGGCCGACAGCACGCGCCCGGTGCGCAGCGCCTGGCCGTCGGCGTCGAGGGTCTCGTAGACCACCGCGAAGCGGTCGCCCTTGCGCAGCGTGCGGAAGTCGACGTCGCCGGAAAAGATGTCGGCCAGCTGGCTGGCGACCGCATCGGGGATGCGGGCGTCGTCCGTGGCTGCGAACAGGGAGGTGCGGACGACGCCGCTGGCGAGCCGGGAGCCCGGCGCCAGGACGTCGGCTTCGGTGCGGGCCCTGAAGCCCGTGGGGGTCTTTTCGACCACCATCCGCTTGAAGCCGCCATCGCCGTCGGGAATCCAGCGGGCGCTGAGCTTCTTCAGCGCGTTCTCCTGCGTTGCCTCGGCGGTCACGGTGCGGCCGGGCCGGCTCAGCAGCGCGGCGCGCGCTTCGGCATTGCCCCGGACGAAGGCGGCCGCGGCCGGGTCGGCGAGACCCAGGCGCTGCAGCAGCGCCTCGGCGGTGTCGCTCGAGCGGGTGATTTCGGTCCGGAACAGGGTGAAGCTGTGGGCGTCCAGCGCCTCGAGCTGGTCGGCAAAGGAGGTGGCCGGCGCGACGGCCTCGAAGACCTGCTTGACGGGGAGCTCGGCCGCATCGGGGCCAAGGGAGGCGACGGCGAAGGCACCGCCGCCGGCGGACAGCAGCAACGCGGCGATCGCAGCCGTGATCTGCTTGGGGTAGGTCCGAAATGTGTGAGCCACGCGCGAAGCAATCAGCTCCTCGGCGGCAAGAATGCCGTTGATCAAACTTCGAATTCCAGCTCAGGTTCTGCAAATCCGTACTGCAAGGACCGTGTCGAACGGGCGGCAGGACGGTGCGTTCACAGCGCCGCTTAGAATCCGGCGCTTGGAAAAGTCGGGCTGAGTATAGCTTCGGCCATAGTTAAAACAGGCAAAAAGCCCAATGAACCCCGGTTTTGTTACAAGCACAAGTCTGTCTGAAGGCGTAGGACAGGCCCTCGAAATTTCGCTCCGTGGAACCGACGAGCTGCTTCCCCAGGACGAGTGGGTGCGCAAGCTCCAGCGGTCCGAGGCGACCGGCGCGCCGCTGCGCATCAAGCTGGGCCTGGATCCGACGGCGCCGGACATCCATATCGGCCATACGGTGGTGCTCAACAAGATGCGCCAGCTGCAGGATCTCGGCCACACCGTGATTTTCCTGATCGGCGACTTCACCACCACCATCGGCGATCCCTCGGGACGCAACAGCACCCGGCCGCCGCTGACCCGCGAGCAGATCGAGGCCAACGCCCAGACCTACTACAAACAGGCCAGTCTCGTACTCGACCCCTCGAAGACCGAGATCCGTTACAACTCCGAGTGGAGCGACCCGCTGGGCGCTCGCGGCATGATCCAGCTCGCGGCCAAGTACACCGTGGCGCGGATGATGGAGCGCGACGACTTCAGCAAGCGCTTCAAGGCCGGCCAGTCGATCTCGGTGCACGAGTTCCTCTATCCGCTGATGCAGGGCTATGACTCGGTGGCGCTGAAGTCGGACCTCGAGCTCGGCGGCACCGACCAGAAGTTCAATCTGCTGGTCGGACGACACCTTCAGCAGGAATACGGGCAAGAGCCGCAGTGCATACTCACTATGCCGCTACTGGAAGGGCTCGACGGCGTCGAGAAGATGTCGAAGAGCAAGAACAACTACATCGGCATCAGCGAGGAGCCGAACACCATGTTCGCCAAGGTGCTGTCGATTTCCGACACCCTGATGTGGCGCTGGTACACGCTGCTGAGCTTCAAGTCGCTGGCGGAGATCGCCGCCCTCAGGGCCGAGATCGAGGGCGGGCGCAATCCGAAGGATGCCAAGGTGGCGCTGGCCAAGGAGATCACCGCCCGCTTCCACAGCGCCGCAGCGGCCGAGGCCGCCGAGCAGGACTTCATCAACCGCAGCAAGGGGGGCGTCCCCGACGAGATCCCGGAAGTCGCGCTGGCCGGCGCCCCGCTGGGCATCGCCCAACTGCTCAAGCAGGCCGGCCTCGCTCCTTCGACCTCCGAGGGCAACCGCCTGATCGACGGCGGCGGCGTCCGCGTCGACTCGACCGTGATCAGCGACAAGGCGCTCAAGCTGCCGCAGGGCACCTATGTCGTCCAGGTCGGCAAGCGCAAATTCGCCAAAGTTACCCTGACCTGACCCACCGGACAGGGGCCGGCGCAGCCCGGCCCCCATTGGTGAAACACCGCGGAACCGGCTTCGCCGGGCCGCTGGTGTTGCCCCCGGTAGGGGGTGGGCGGGGCTACACGAAGTGAGCCCCAACCTGGGGGCGAGCAATCACCTCACTTCGATGGTCACCCGGCGGTTGCGCGGCTCGTCGACTTCGTCGGCCGTGCGCACCGCGAGCTCGCGTTCGCCGCGGCCCACGGCTTCGATGCGGTTCGGCGGGAAGTCGCGAACGAGGAAGAGCTGCCGAACTTCCAGGGCGCGGGTGAGCGACAGGTCGTCGTTGCGCGTCAGCGTGCCGACGGTGTCGGTGTGACCGGTGACCACGATCTCGCCGCCGCTGCGCGTCAGGGCGGCGGCCAGGGCCTCGTTCATGGCGACCTGCGACGCCGCGGTGAGCACGATGCCGCCTGCTTCGAAATACACGGTGTAGCTCTGCGCCGGCGGTGGCATCAGATCGAAGAGCATCTTGTTGTCCTGCTTCAGGCGCTCGGGATCGACCTTGTCGATCGTCGGCGCGCCGTGGGCGCCCCGCTTGGCGGTCGCGCGTTCGTAGGGCTGGGACAGCGTCTCTTCGCCGTCCTCGGTGCGCACCACCACGGCGGACGGCTGGCCGTCGGCCTGGGGCAGCAGGACCACGCGGGTACCCGGCGAGGAGCAGGCCGCGAGCAGGAGGGAAGAAACAACGACGAGAAGAGGGAGGAGACGGCGGACGGTCACGGCTGCGGATCCGCCTCGACGATGAAATCGGTGCCGCGGATGCCGATCACCGCGGTTTGCGTCTCGACGCGCACGGCATCGGGGTGGCTCCTGCCAATGAGTCCGGTGACCATCCGCAGGGTCCCGCGCAGCAGCGAGACCAGCATGCCGCCGTCCTGTGTGGTCGAGTCGAAATGGAACTGCTTGAGGTCGACCCGCGACGACGGACCGACCACCAGCGTCGTGCCGTCGCGCAGCACCACGCTGGCGCCCGAGTCGGCACCGGTCTGGAGGCGGTCGATGGGCGCCATGGCGTCGCCGGCACTCGCGGCCCGCGGCTTGCCATCGGCACTGAGCAGCTGGACGTCACCGCGCACGGATTTCACGATGCCGGCGCGTTCCTCGACCGCCACGGCGGGCTTGGGCGCTTCGGCCGAAGGGGTGCCGCCTGCACTTGTCTGGGCCGCCGCGCCGCAGACGGCAAGGGCGAAGCCGACCAGGACCAGGGTTGATTTTTTGTTCACGAACACACTTCCGCAACGATTGGGGACGTTGCGGTCGATGGTACGCGAGGGTGGGCGGACCGCGATAATCCGGCGGCGCCGCGTCTGCGCCATTGTTCGCACTTTGCTTTTCAGTTACTTTTCATCCCTTGAAATTCGCCTCGCTGAGTCCTGCCCAACTGCTCCGGGCGTCGATCGCGGTCGCCGTGGTCACGATCCTTCTCAAGGGCGCGGCAGGCTACGTCACCAATTCCATGGGGCTGATCTCGGACGCCATGGAGTCGTTCGTCAATCTGGCCAGCGCGACCTTCGCGCTGGCGATGGTCACGGTCGCCGCGCGGCCGGCCGATGCGGACCATCCCTACGGCCATCACAAGGCCGAGTACTTCTCGTCGGGCTTCGAGGGCATCCTGATCATCGGCGCGGCCATCGCCATCATCTGGGTGGCGGTGCTGCGCCTGCTGTCGCCGCAGCCGCTGGAGCAGCTCGGCTGGGGGCTCGGGCTGTCGATCCTGAGCTCCGCCTTCAATGGCGCGCTGGCCTTCGTGATGTTCCGGGCGGCGCGCACGCACCGCTCGATCGCGCTCGAATCCGATGCCCGGCACCTGGTCACTGATGTCTGGACCTCGGCCGGGGTGGTGGTCGGCATCGTCGCGGTCGGGCTGACCGGCTGGCTCTGGCTCGACCCGGTGCTCGCGATCGGCGTCGCGCTGAACATCGCGCGCGAGGGCGTGAAGCTGGTGTGGCGTTCCTCCCAGGGGCTGATGGACGAGGCGCTCGATCCCGAATCGCTGGCGTTGCTGCACGCGACGCTCGAGCGCTTTGCTGCCGGCGTTCCCGAAGGCGCGCAGCTGCGCTTCGACGACATCGTCACGCGCCGTGCGGGCCAGCGGCGTTTTGCCGACCTGCACATGCATGTGCCGGGCGCCTGGTCGCTGCAGCGCGCCGCGGGCCTGCGCGACGGGCTCGAGCAGGCGTTGATGGACGCGGTGCCCGGCCTGCGCGTGACGATCCAGCTGCTGCCGCTGGGCATGGAAGCGCGCGCCACGCAGAAGGAAGCGACGCCGTGAAGGCGCTGCTGCAGCGCGTGGCCGGCGCCCGGGTCGAGATCGCGGGCCGCACGGTCGGCGCCATCGACGCCGGACTGCTGGTGCTCTTGTGCGCCGAACGCGGCGATGGCGACCTGCTGGCCGACCGCTTGCTGGCGAAGATCCTGAAGCTGCGGATCTTCGCCGACGATGCCGGCAAGATGAACCGCAGCCTGCAGGACATCGGCGGCGGCCTGCTGGTGGTGAGCCAGTTCACGCTGGCCGCCGACGCGAGCGGCGGCAATCGCCCGAGCTTCACGCAGGCCGCACCGCCCGACGAAGGGCGGCGGCTCTACGAGTACTTCGTGGCCCGGGCGCGCGATGCGCATCCGGTGGTGGCGACCGGAGAGTTCGGCGCCGACATGCAGGTGCACCTGGTGAACGACGGTCCGGTGACCATTCCGCTGCAGATGCAGTAGCCGGCGCCGGGCCGCGTCAATAGGGGTTGCGGATCCCGAGGCGCGCGAGGATCTCGATCTCGTGGGCTTCCATGGCTTCGGCGTCCGCCTCGCCGGTCTCGTGGTCCCAGCCTTGCGCATGCAGCGTGCCGTGCACCAGCAGGTGGGCGTAGTGCGCGGCCAGCGTCTTGCGCTGCTCCTTCGCCTCGCGCGCCACCACCGGCGCGCAGAGCACCAGGTCGGCCATCACGACCGGGGACTGCGCGTAGTCGAAGGTCAGCACGTTGGTCGCGTAGTCCTTGCCCCGGAACTCGCGGTTGAGTTGCTGGCCTTCGTCGGCATCGACGATCCGCACCGTGATCTCGCCGTCGGCATCGAGCGCGTGGCGGATCCAGCGGACGACGTTGTGGCGCGGCAGTGCGGCGCGATGGCGCTCGACGCCCTTGAAGCGGGCGAATTGCAGGGATAAAGAAAGTTGCGAGAGCGCCATCTCAGCGGGCCACCGTGCGCTTGCGCGAGTTGTCGTAGGCATCGACGATGCGCGCGACCAGCGGATGGCGCACCACGTCGGCGCTCGTGAAGCGTGTGATGGCGATGCCGTTGACGCGCTTGAGCACCCGCTCGGCGTCGATCAGTCCGCTGGGCTGGGTCTTCGGCAGGTCGATCTGGCTCACGTCGCCGGTCACCACCGCCTTGGCGCCGAAGCCGATGCGGGTCAGGAACATCTTCATCTGCTCGACCGTGGTGTTCTGCGCCTCGTCGAGGATCACGAAGGCGTTGTTGAGCGTGCGCCCGCGCATGAAGGCCAGCGGCGCGATCTCCAGCGCGTTGCGCTCGAAAGCCTTCTGCACGCGGTCGAAGCCCATCAGGTCGTAGAGCGCGTCGTACAGCGGCCGCAGGTAGGGATCGACCTTCTGCGTCAGGTCGCCGGGCAGGAAGCCGAGCCGCTCGCCGGCCTCGACCGCGGGCCGGGTCAGCACGATGCGCTGCACCGCGCTGCGCTCCAGTGCGTCGACCGCGCAGGCCACGGCGAGGTAGGTCTTGCCGGTGCCGGCCGGGCCGATGCCCAGCGTGATGTCGTGGTTGGCGATGTTGTCCAGGTAGACGCTCTGATTCGGCGTGCGCGCGCGCAGGTCGGTGCGCCGCGTGGCCAGCAGGATGGCGCCGTCCTCGGCCTCGGCCATCGCGCCGTCGCTGGCCAGGGTGAGCTGGACCACGGCGGGATCGATGACCCGCTGCGCGATTTCATAGAGCGCCTGCAGCACCTCGAGGGCGCGCTGGGCGTTGACCTTGGGGCCGTCGATCTTGAACTGCTCGTGGCGGTGCGCGATCTTGACGTTGAGGGCTTCCTCGATGCGCCGCAGGTTCGCGTCGAGCGGGCCGCAGAGGTGGCCGAGGCGCGTGTTGTTGGGCGGGGCGAAGGTGTGTCGCAGAATCACGCGGATTTCATTTCAAAAGCGAAAAGGGCACCCATGATAGGCAAACTCACCGGCATCCTGGCCGAACGCAATCCGCCGCAGGTGGTGGTGGACTGCAACGGCGTCGGCTACGAGGTCGATGTGCCGATGAGCACCTTCTACAACCTGCCGGGCGCCGGCGAGCGGGTGTCGCTGCTGACGCACTTCGTGGTGCGCGAGGATGCGCAGGTCCTCTACGGCTTCGGCACGGCGCAGGAAAGGGCGGCGTTCCGGCTCCTGATCAAGATCTCGGGCGTGGGGCCGCGCATGGCGCTGGGCGTGCTGAGCGGGCTGAGCGTGGGCGAGCTGGCGCAGGCGATCACGCTGCAGGAGGCCGGTCGGCTGGTAAAGATTCCGGGCATCGGCAAGAAGACCGCCGAGCGGCTGCTGCTCGAGCTCAAGGGCAAGCTGGGCGCGGACATCGCGGTGCCCGCGCATGCCGCCACCGACGCGCAGGCCGACATCCTGCAGGCGCTGGTCGCGCTCGGCTACAGCGACAAGGAGGCCGCGGCCTCGCTCAAGGCGCTGCCGAAGGACGTGGCGGTGGGCGAGGGGATCAAGCTGGCGCTGCGGGCGCTGGCGAAATAGCGCGCCGCGGCCGCGCCTTCAGGGCACCCACCAGTAGCGCAGCGCGTGGAAGTACACGGGCGCGGCGAAGACCACCGAGTCGAGCCGGTCCAGCATGCCGCCGTGGCCTTCGATCATGGTGCCCCAGTCCTTCACGCCGCGGTCGCGCTTGATCGCGGACATCACGAGACCGCCGAAGAAGCCCATGACGCACACGGTGAGCGCCATCAGCGCGGCCTGCCAGGGGTTGAAGGGCGTGGCCCAGTACAGTGCCGCGCCCAGCGCGGTGGCGCTGAGCACGCCGCCGACCAGGCCTTCCCAGGTCTTCGACGGCGACAGCTCCGGCGCCACCTTGCGCTTGCCGAGGAGCTTGCCCCAGACGTACTGCAGCACGTCGCTGCCCTGCACCACGATCACGAGAAAGGCGATCAGCAGCAGGTTGCGGCCCTCGAAGCCGGGAATCTGCAGCGTCAGCAGCGCCGGCACGTGGCTGATGCAGAACACGCAGACCATCAGGCCCCACTGCACCTTGGACGTGCGCTCCAGGAATCGCTTGGTGTCGCCGCCGACCGCGGCGAGGATCGGCAGCACGAGGAAGGCGTAGACCGGGATGAAGATCGCGTAGAGCCCGTACCAGTCGATCCAGATCAGCAGGTACTGCACCGGCAGCACGATGAAGAAGGCCGCCGCGATCGCATGGTGGTCGCCGCGCCGCGTGTAGGCCAGGCTCATGAACTCGCGCAGCGCATAGAAGGAGATCAGGTAGAACAGCACGATCACGCCGCCCTTGCCGAAGGCGAAGGCGAGGCCGATCACGGCGACCATCACCCACCAGGCGTTGACGCGCGAATTCAGGTTGTCGATCACCGAATGCGGCTCGCCGTGCGCGACCCGCCACTTGAGCAGCGCGCCGATGGCCGAGGCCAGCAGCAGAACGCCCGCGACGCCGCCGAACAGCATCAGCGTGGTGTGGGAAGAGACAGAGAAGGTCATGGTGCCGGGTCTTCCGCTTTGTCGTATTCGGGGCGCAGGTCGAGCATCGAGGCGCGGGCCCGGGCGATGAAGGCGGCCTTGTCCTCGCCGTCCGCCAGGCGCAGCGGCGTGCCATAGCGCACGGTGCAGGCCAGCGGGATCGGCACCAGCGTGCCCTTGGGCAGCACGCGCTTGAGGTTCTCGATCCACACCGGCACCAGCCGCACCTGCGGAAAGGCGCGTGCCAGGTGGTAGAGCCCGCTCTTGAGCGGCAGCAGCGTCTCGTCGCCGGTGTTGCGGGTGCCTTCGGGGAACATGATCAGCGAGTCGCCGGAGCGCAGCGCCTCGGTCATCTGCTCGACCGGGTTGGCCGTGGTGCCGCTCGCCGCGGCGCCGTCCCGGCGGATCATCAGGGCGTTGAACACGTCCTGGCCGATGAAGCGGCGCAGCGCCGATGCCTCCCAGTAGTCCTGCCCCGCGACCGGCCGCGTGAGGGCGCGCAGATCGGGCGGCAGCGTGGCCCACAGCAGCACGAAGTCGCCATGGCTCGTGTGGTTGGCGAAGTAAAGGGTCTGCTCGGCCAGGGGCGTGCTGCCGGCCCAGATGGCGCGCACGCCGGTCAGCAGCCGCGCAAAGACCACGATCAGCCAGGCCGAGGCGATGGCGGCGAGCCTGCGCAGGCCCCCGGAAGGGGAAGGACTCATGGGAACTCCTAGGGATTCTTGGGGGTGCAGGGCTCAGTCCTGCAGGACGAGCGCCAGGATGAGGACGACCGTCTGCGTGGCCACCACGATGCCGTGGCGCTGCATCAGCTGCCGGGTTCCGAGGACGCGCTCGGCGAGCGGGCGGGTGGCGTCGGCGGCGCGCCGCAGGCCCAGCATCTCGAGTGCGCCATCGAGCGCGGGCAGGTTGGCGATGGCGCCGCCCGCGAGCCCCTCGAACAGCGTGGCGTCGAGGCGCAGGCGCAAGGCCAGGTAGCGTTCCGGCAGGCCGAGCAGGCCCACCAGGGCGTAAGACGCCCAGGCCGCGGCCGGCAGCGAGCGCCCGGTCAGCGACAGCACCACGCCGGCGATCGCCGCGAGCGCGAGACCCCAGAAGGCGATCGCGCCGCTCGCGCGCAGCAGGCCGGCGGTGGCGACGCACAGGGCGCGGTCGCTGTCATTCATGGCGCGGGTCTCCCAAGGTGGGCAGCTCTTCGAGCCGCGCCAGCCAGCCGGCGCGCAGCACGATCTGCGGTCGCGCCCGGCGCACCGTTTCGTGCGCACCGGCGAGCGTGCGCTCGGCCCCGTGCAGTCCGAGCCATCCGACCACCGAGGCCGCGCTGCGCGAGAAGCCGAGCGCGCAGCAGACCCACACCGCCTGGCCGGCGCGGCGCTGTCCCTCGATCACCGCGACCGCCCGCCGCAGTTGCGGCACGGAGGGCACGGCCAGGTCCAGCATCGGCACGCAGCGCGCATGTGGCACCGGCGGCAGTTGCAGTTCGGCGCACAGGCTCACGAGCCGCGGTTCGCCGGCGGCGCGCCACTCGGCCAGGGTCGGCAGGCGCCCCAGGCGCAATCCGGGCGCCACTTCGGCCGATGCCGGCAGCCGCCGCGTCCAGAGCCAGGCGTTGACGGCGGCGCCGAGCCGGTAGGGCGCGAACAGCCAGCGTGCGGCCCAGTGCATGCGGCCGTGCCGGTCCATGCAGAAGCCGCGCACGCCGAGGCCCGCATAGTTGAGCGCCACCAGCGCCAGCGACAGGGCCGCCCAGCCGAGCCACAGCGCGGTGCCGTGCAGGCCGAGCGCGATCGCCAGGCACAGCAGGGCGCCGGCGGCGTAGAAGCCCGCGAGCTTCCAGCGCTGCGGATCGCGTGCCAGCCGCCACGCGCGCGGCAGCGCGACCACGCGCTCCAGCGGCCACAGCCAGACGCACAGCAGGCCCAGCAGCGCGCCGGTCGGGATGTCGACGAAGTGATGCTGCCAGGTGGTCAGCACCGAGGCGCAGATCGCGAAGGCCCACAGGTGCAGCATGGCGCGCGCCCAGCGCGCCTGAATCAGGCGGCGGTACCAGTCCCACAGGATCACGGCCAGCGCGATGTGCAGCGAGGGGGCCTGGTTGAAGGGCTGGTCGAAGCCGCGCAGCGCATTGAACAGGAAGGCCGGAGCGCCCTCGACCGCCGGCTGCCCGAAGCTGAAATGCAGCGGCCACAGCACGAAGCAACTCACCGCGACCGCCTGGGCCGTGAGCAGCCGCGCCGCATGCCGGTCCTGCGTGTGGCGGTCCTTGGCGAGGAAGAGCGAGAGCGCGTAGAAGGCGTTGATGGTCCAGTACGGGAAGATCGTCCACGGCCAGAAGGGCGTGCCGCGTTCCCATTCGAAGACCAGCGCGGGGACATGGGCGCGCGTCGCGGCCCACCAGTTGGCGAAACCGTAGCTGATATAGAACAGCGGGCCCAGCAGCGCCAGCCACGCGGCGGCGCGCTTCCACAGGCGGGGCCTGGTGCCCGGTTTCATGGGGCCGCGCGCACGGCCAGCGACACCGTGAAGATGCCCCATTCGTCGACCCGCTGGGCGATCTTGCGGAAGCCCGCCTGTGCGACCAGCTGGTCCATTTCGGCCTGCGTGCGGCGGCGCATCACCCAGGCCTCGCCCTGGCGGTGGCTGGTGAGCGCCCGGGCGATCATCTCGAGCTGCGGATGCCAGGGCTGGCCGGTGTAGACCAGATAGCCGGCGTCCTCGACCGCGTCGCCGACACCGGCCAGCGAGCGGGCCACCAGGTCGTTGTCGGGAAAGAGTTCGTACAGCCCCGACACCACGGCCAGCGTGGGCCGCGGCCGCACGCCGGCGAGGCTGGCGCGGTCGAAGGCGTCGGCCTGCACGAACTGCGCCGTGCCTTCCAGGCCTTTCTCGGCGATCAGCGCACGGCCGTCGCGCACGTTGATGTCGCTGTAGTCGCGCAGCAGGATCGAGCTCGCCTTGACCGGGCTGGTCGACACCGCGTCGAGCACGTAGCGGCCATGGCCGGCCGCGATGTCCATCACGCGCACCTCGCGCTGTTCCTTCGCCAGCCGTTCCATCGCTTCGCGCAGCAGTTCCTCCACATGGAGCTTGCGCTGACGGATGCCGCGCCAGCCGATCGAATCGAGGTAGGTCCGGTCGATCGAGCGGCCGAGCGGTCCGGCACCCGCCGCCTCGTTGCGGTAGACGTAGTCGAGCGTGCTGCCCGAGTCGAAGCCGGTGTCGTGTCCCAGCTTCACGCCGCGCGACAGCAGTCCGCCGAAGCGCAGGCTCGCGCGCGTGAACGCCCAGTACGCGCCGCGCGGCGACAGCGGCGACAGGGGCCTGGCCAGTGCGCGCGACTCGTCCGCCGTGTCGCCGTGCAGGTGCGCCGCGCGCAGGTCCACCGGCGGCGGCGGGGCGTCGAACAGCTGCAGCACGAACTCGCGGATGGCGCGCACCGCGGGCGCCCGCTCTTTTTCGCCGAGCGTGTCGTGGAAGAAGCCGGGCAGTTCCATCTTCGTCTTCACGGCGCTGCCGAGGCGCTCGAAGAAGCGGTGCTGCGGCTTGTGATGCACCACCCAGTCGGCGCCGGAAATCAGCAGCTGCACCGGCAGCGTGATCGCGTTGGCGTCCGCCACCACGCGGTCGGCCGCTTCGTAGAGCCCCAGCAGGATGTTCACGGCGATCGGCCGCGAGATCAGCGGATCGCTTTCGTAGCTCGCGATGCGTTCCGGGTCGTGCGTGAGGAACTTCGCCTTCACGTAGCTGTTGACGAAGAACAGGCCGCGCAGCTTGTGCATCAGCCCGAGGCCGGCGCGCGCGAAGGGTACGTAGAGCTTGACCTTGAAGGCCGGCGAGGCCAGCGTGAGCCCCCGCACCTGGGGCGCGTAGTCGTGCGCCCAGGTCGCGACCAGCACGGCGCCCACGCTCTGCGCGATCACGTGGATGTCCTGGGGCGCGACGCCGTGCGCGCTGCCGATGTGCTCGATGAAGGTCTGCACGTCGCGCACCGAGGTCGCGAAGCTCGGGCTGTAGCCGCGCTGCCCGGGCGACTTGCCGTGGCCGCGCGCATCCCAGGCAAAGAAGTCGAAGTCCGGCAGCGCCAGCTCGTCGACCAGGTGCGCCATGCGGGCGCCGTGCTCGTGGCCGCGGTGGAACAGCACGATCGCGCCGCGCCGCGTGGTGTGGGTGGCCGGCCAGTGGCGGTAGAACAGCGAGACGCCGTCGTGTGTGCTGAATTGTTCTTCTCGGGGCACGCGCGGGTCGGTCATTCGGTTTCCTGTATCAGGGGCTGGGTGGGGCGCCGGCTTCGGCGAGGGCGCGGCGGATGCGGTTGCCGATGGTCCACGCAACGCCCAGGGCGAGCAGCGGCATGAGCCATGCGGTCCAGGCCGGCAGCGGCAGGCCCAGCGCGACGTAGAGCCCGAGCGCGCCGAAGACGAAGGCGCGATCGCTCTTGCCCAGCGGTCCGTCGTAGCGGCGCGAGGCGCCGACGGTCGGGCCCAGGGCGCCGGCGAATTCGCTGAGGCCCGCCAGCACGATCACGGTGCCGACCCAGAACGGGCTGAAGGGCGCGACCAGGGCGAAGGGAAGATAGAGCGCGGCGTCGGAGACCACGTCGGTCAGCTCGTTGAGGAAGGCCCCGAGAGCGCTTTGCTGGCCGTGCTCGCGCGCCAGCATGCCATCGACGGCGTTGAAGGCCATGCGCAGCAGCATCCAGAGCGGGACCAGCGCGAAGGCGGATGCGGGCGGGGCGGCGAAGAAGAGCCAGAGCCCGAGCGCCACCGAGACCACACAGGCGGCGACCGTGACCTGGTTGGCCGTCGCGCCGGCGGCGTGCAGGCGCCCGACCAGCGGCCGCAGCAACGCCTGAAACCTCGGTTTCAATTCATAGATCGACACGCTGGGGGATCCCTCCTGGTCGCGCATTCTGCACGAGCGGACCCCTTCGGCGAACCGCGGCGGATCCTCGGGCGGCCGTTCGGCCGACTAAACTGTTCGTTCAGCCTACCGCCCCATGACCATCCAGACCGACGACTTCGCCCCGGCCCCGCAACGCGTGGTCTCCGCCGCGCCCGCATCGCCCAATGAGGAAGCCATCGAGCGGGCGCTTCGGCCCAAGCTGCTCGACGAATACGTCGGCCAGGCCAAGGTGCGCGAGCAGCTCGAGATCTTCATCGGCGCGGCGCGCCACCGCGCCGAGGCGCTCGACCACGTGCTGCTGTTCGGCCCGCCGGGCCTCGGCAAGACCACGCTGTCGCACATCATCGCGGCCGAGCTCGGCGTGAACCTGCGCCAGACCTCGGGCCCGGTGCTCGAGAAGCCGAAGGACCTGGCGGCGCTGCTGACCAACCTCGAGCGCAACGACGTGCTCTTCATCGACGAGATCCACCGGCTCTCGCCCGTGGTCGAGGAAATCCTCTACCCGGCGCTGGAGGACTACCAGATCGACATCATGATCGGCGAGGGGCCGGCCGCGCGCAGCATCAAGCTCGACCTGCAGCCCTTCACGCTGGTCGGCGCCACCACGCGCGCCGGCATGCTGACCAATCCGCTGCGCGACCGCTTCGGCATCGTCGCGCGGCTCGAGTTCTATACGGCCGAAGAACTGGCCCGCATCGTGCGGCGCAGCGCCGGCCTGCTGGGCGTGCCGATGGACGATGCCGGCGGCCTCGAGATCGCGCGCCGTTCGCGCGGCACCCCGCGCATCGCCAACCGGCTGCTGCGCCGGGTGCGCGACTACGCGCAGGTGAAGAGCGACGGCCGCATCACGGTCGACGTCGCGCACAAGGCGCTGGCGATGCTCGACGTCGATCCGCAGGGCTTCGACCTGATGGACCGCAAGCTGCTCGAGGCCGTGATCCATCGCTTCGACGGCGGGCCGGTCGGGCTCGACAACATCGCCGCCAGCATCGGCGAGGAGTCCGGCACCATCGAGGACGTGATCGAGCCCTACCTGATCCAGCAAGGCTATCTGCAGCGCACGCCGCGCGGGCGCATCGCCACGCTGGCCGCGTACCGTCACCTGGGGGTGGCGCCGCCGCAGCGGGATGGGGACATGTTCGGGAGCTGAGCCTTCTTCAGCCGCCGTCCGGAGCTTCCCGGACTTCGAAGCGCGGAAGCTCGAACGCCGTGACCTCCGGCGCCGGTCCTTCGAAGCCTTCGACCTGCACCAGACACGATTGCGCCGCGCAGCCCTGTGACAGGCGCGATGCGCCGATGTCCCGGGTCAGCACGTTCGGGTTCCCGTGCTTGTCCAGCGTATCGGGGTCGCCCGGCGTCACGGGGTCCCACCAGGCGCCGGTGGCCATGCGCACCACGCCGGGCATCGCCGCATCGCTGACCCTGGCGCCGGCCAGGCAGGCGCCGCGCGCATTGAACACGCGCACCAGGTCGCCATCGCCGATGCCGCGTCGGGCGGCGTCGGCGGGATGGATCACCACCGGTTCGCGTCCCGCGACCTTGTTCGACAGGCTGTACGAGGAAAAGTCGAGCTGGCTGTGCAGCTTGGTGTGCGGCTGGTCGGAGATCAGGTGCAGCGGCCAGTTGGCGGCAGCCTTGGCGCCCAGCCATTCGCGCGGCTCGCGCCAGACCGGGTGGCCGGGGCAGTCGTCGTAGTCGAATCCGGCGATGCGTTGGGAGAACAACTCGATGCGTCCGCTCGGCGTCGGCAGCGGATGGGCCTCGGGATCGGCGCGGAAATCTTCCAGCATGACCAGTGGCCTGGACGCCGAGGCGACGCGAAACTCGCCGGCACTCCAGAAGTCGTCGAACGGCGGCAACTCCACGCCCACCTTCCTCGAACGCGCGGCCGACTCGTCGTACAGATGGCGCAGCCATTCGCCCGCGCTGCGCCCTTCGGTGAACTCGCGTTCGGCGCCGAGCCGCTGCGCGAGTGCGCTGAAGATCGCATAGTCGTCCCGCGCCTGGCCGGGCGGCGGCAGCACGGCTTTCATGGCCACCAGCAGCGGCTCGCGCGTGGCGAAGCCGATGTCGTCGCGCTCCAGCGTGGAGGTCGCGGGCAGCACGATGTCGGCCATCTTGGCGTGGGCGTTCCAGACCTGCTCGTGCGCCACGATGGTGGCGGGCTTGCGCCAGGCGCGGGCCAGACGGTTCAGGTCCTGGTGGTGATGGAAGGGATTGCCCCCGGCCCAGTAGATCAGTTCGATGTCCGGGTAGGTTTGGCGCTGGCCGTTGTAGTCGAAGGCCTGGCCCGGGTGCAGCAGCATGTCGGCGATGCGCGCCACCGGGATGAAGGTGCGCACCGCGTTGCTGCCTTGCGGCAGGGTCGGACCCGGAAACTTGGTGTGCGGGCTGCCCATCGTGTTGGCCGGACCGTAGGCGACGCCGAAGCCGCCGCCGGGCAGGCCGATCTGGCCCAGCACCGAGGCCAGGCCGACCGCGGCCCAATACGGCTGCTCGCCGTGCTCGGCGCGCTGCAGCGACCAAGCCACGTTGATGAAGGAGCGCGTGTCGGCCAGTTCGCCGGCCAGACGGCGCAGGTACCCGGCCGGCACGCCGGTGATCGGTGCGGCCCAGTCGGCGTCTTTCACGATGCCGTCGCGGCGGCCCAGCAGGTCGTCGGCCCACTGCTCGAAGCCGACGCAATGTCGGCGCAGGAAGGCGACGTCGTGGCGGCCCGCGCGCACCAGTTCGCAAGCCAGCGCGAGCAGCGCCGCGGTATCGGTGTTCGGGCGGATCGGCACCCACTCGACGCTGCCCTCGGGCGCATCGAAGTTGTCGCGCACCGGGCTGAAGTTGACCATCCGGCAGCCGGCCGCGGCCAGGCCCGCGAGTCCCGGGCGCAGCCGGTGCTCGGCGGCGCCGCCGGCACTGACCTGCGCGTTCTTGGCCGGGATGCCGCCGAACGACACCAGCAGGCGGGTGTGCTGCTGCATCACGTCCCACCCATGGTGGTTGCCCATCAACTCTTCCATCGACGCCACGATATGCGGCATCAGCACGCGCGCTGCACCGAGGCTGTAGCTGTCGACGCTGCGCACGTAGCCGCCGATCATGTTGAGCAGCCGGTGCACCTGGCTCTGCGCATGGTGGAAGCGGCCCGCGCTCGACCAGCCGTAGGAGCCGCCGAAGATCGCCTCGTTGCCGTGCCGTTCGCGCACGCGCCGCAGTTCGCCGGCGACCAGGTCGAGCGCGTGTTCCCATTCGATTTCGATGAAGGGTTCGCGGCCGCGCAGCTCGGGGCGCGCACCCGGGCCCTCGCGCAGCCAGCTGCGGCGCACCGCGGGCCGCCGCACGCGCAGCGGTGAGCGGTAGGCATCCCACATCGCGAGGCCGATCGGCGAGGGATCTGGATCTTCCGCCAGCGCCCTGAGTCCGCTGGGCTGGCCCTCGCATCGCTCCACCTCGTAGACGCCCCAATGCGCCGAGGTCAATTCACGCCTTTGTCTCATCGGATTCCGGTCTCCAAACATGTCGTCCGGACTCCATCCTAGAGATTTCTGCAATTCGGACTCAATGTTCCGATATATGGAATCTCAAAGCCAGGCCGGCAATGCGGCGCGGGCGCCCAGCCGCTTCGAGATCTGCGCCGCGGCCTCGACGATCAGCGGCGAGAACACCTTGAGCTGCGCCGGCTTGAAGCGCTCCTTGGGACCCGACAGCCCCAGTGCCGCCACCACGTTGCCGCTGACGTCCGTGACCGGCGAGGCGATGCCATACACGTTCTCGTTCCACTCGCCCTTGTTCACCGCGAAACCCTGGACCCGGATGCGGGCCATCTCCTGCAGGAACCTGGCCGGGTCGACGATGGTGGCGGCGGTGATCGGCTCGAGCGATTGCGCGATTCGCTCGAGACTTGCCGGCGGACGAAAGGCCAGCATGGCCTTTCCGGTGGCGACACAGTGCGCCTTGGCCCGGCCGCCGATCTGGGTGTAGGCCCGGACCGGGTTCGGGCTGTCGAGCTTGTGCACGTAGACCACTTCCTCGCCATCGAGCACCGAGAGGTGGACCGTCTCCCGGGTCTGCGCCAGCAGTTGGTCCATGACTTGCTCGGCATGCAGGCGCAGGTCGAGCTTGGACAGCACCGCCGAGCCCAGCTCCCAGAGCTTGATGGCGGCCATGTACCTGCCGCTGCGCTCGTCGCGCACGATGTAGTGGGTCTCGGTCAGGGCCTGCAGCAGCCGGTGCACGTTGCTCTTGGCCAGGTCGAGCGCCGCCGCGATCTCGGTCAGGCCCAGCGCCTTCTCGCTGTGGGCCAGCAACTCGATGATGGACAAACCTTTGACGAGTGTGTTGTTCATTGTCCGGGGCCCTTGGGGCTTGCCCCAATTGGAGTTTTGTAATTTGCAAATTATAAAACCGTAGTTCCATTTCATGGAAATCGTGAAAACATTCGGGGCCAGGCCGAGTGCGCCGAACTTCCCGAGGAATCTCTATCTATGACTGCCAGTCTCGTCGTGGGGGCGATCAGCCCCGAAGCCACCCGCTTGGCGGCCAACCGCCTTGGCGCGTTGCTGCATGGCAGCCGCTGCGGCGAAGTGGTGCGCGAACTGGTGCCCGACCCGTTGCGCAAGGACACGGGCCTGCCGGCGCGTCGCAAGACATCGCTGCTGAGCTTCACCAGCCTGCTCGAGATCGCAGCCGTCGAGAGCGGGCGCAGCCACCTGGGCCTCGACATGGCGCAGGCCGACGCGCCGCAAGAGACCGGCATCGTCAGCGATCTGTTCGTCTACGCATCGACGGTCGGCCAGGCGCTCGAAGACCTGGTGCGCTTCTTCCCGGTCATCCAGACGGGCACCTCGGTCCGGTTGGTGCGCGAACACGGCATGGCACGCTTCATCTACGGCATTCAGGACCCGAGCATCGCCGACCGTTTGCAGGATGCGGCCTATACGCTCGGCAAGGTCTGCCGCTCGCTGCGCCGGGCGACGGATGACGCCTGGTTCCTCGAGCGGGTCACGATGGGGATGAAGGCGCCACGGTCGCTGCAGGCCTACACCCACTTCTTTCGCGCCCCCGTGGTGTTCGACGCCCAGGCCACGGCACTCTGTTTCCCGGAGCCGCTGCTGGCGATGCCGATACGCACCGCCGATGCCGCGCGCTATGCGCAATTTTGCGAGCAGATGGATCGAGCCCTGCCGGCGAGCGAAGATCCCGGCTTGCTGGAAGATGCGCTGCGTGCCTGGATGAAGCATGCGGCGCGCAAATGGGACGCCACGCTGGAGCACGCAGCGGCGGATTTCGGCATCACGCCGCGCACGCTGCAGCGGCGGCTCAAGGACCTGGACATCAGCTTCCTGGACCTGCGCGCGCAGGTCCGGATGGAGACGGCGCGCCGCATGCTGGTCGACAGCCGGCTACCGGTGACCCGCATCGCCGAGCAGCTCGGCTTCAGCGAGCCGAGCGCGTTCACGCGGGCCTTCCGCAGCTATGCGCGGCAGAGCCCGCGCGCGTTCCGCCAGGCGGCTCTCGCGCCGGTCTGACCGGCGCGTCGCGCGGCGCGGCGGCGCCGATTGTCGTGTTCGGTCAAGTTTTCTCCGGCTGCCGTGGCTACGCTGACCACAGGCATCAAGGAGTCTCTTGTGAAGTTCACGTTCTCGCCGTCGCACCAGTTGCATGCGCCCGATGAAATCATCGTGCGCGGCACGGTGGTGCGGAATCTCGAATCGCCAGCGCGTGCCGACGCCTTGCTTGCGGGCCTGCTCGCGAAGGGCCACCAGCAGGTGGCGCCCGGCGAATGGGAGCGGTCGTGGATCTCCTCGGTGCACGACCTGGGCTACCTCGACTTTCTCGAGACCGCGTACGCGCGCTGGCAGGCACTGCCCAACGCCTCCAGGCTGATCCATGCGCATGCCTTCGCGCACCACAGCGCGCGGGTGCGGCCGAGCAGCATCCAGGGCCAGGTCGGCTTCTACCTCGCGGGCGGCTCGAGCCCGATCGCCGAAGGCACCTGGCAAGCGGCGCTGGGCTCGGCCCAAGCGGCGCTTGAAGCCAGCCGGCTGGTGCTCGAAGGCGAGCGCGAGGCCTATGCGCTGTGCCGTCCGCCGGGACACCACGCCTATGCCGATTTCGGCGGCGGCTTCTGCTATCTCAACAACGTGGCGATCGCCGCCAACTATCTCGCGCGCAAGCTCGGCCGGGTCGCGATCGTCGATATCGACACGCACCACGGCAACGGCACGCAGTCGATCTTCTATCGACGCGCCGATGTGCACTTCGTGTCGGTGCACGGCGACCCGAACGTGCTGTTCCCGTTCTATGCAGGCTATGCGCACGAGCGTGGCGAAGGCGAGGGCGAGGGCCACAACCTGAACCTGCCGCTGCCTCTCAAGTCGGAGGATCCGGCCTGGCTGGCGGCCATCGACCAGGGCATGCGATCGGTGCTGAACTACGCGCCCGCCGCGCTGCTGGTGTCGCTGGGCTTCGATCCGTTCAAGGGCGACCCGTCGTCCGACCTGGCCGTCAGCACCGAGGGCTTTCGCGCCGCGGGTGAGCGCATCGGCGTCTACCGCGGCCCGGTGGTGCTGGTGCAGGAGGGCGGCTACCTGGTCGACAAGCTCGGCGAGAACCTCGACGCCTTCCTCGATGGCTTCATGCGCGCACGCAACGCCCCGGTGCGCTGAATCCCCTTCTTCCCATCCAACTTCGCGAGCCAAGGAACCATGAGTCATACCGAGAGCGCCGACTGGCACAAGGACATCGCCCACGTGGTGCATCCCTATTCGAACCTGGACGCGCATGCATCACGCGGGCCCACGGTCATCACGCGCGGCGAGGGCTGCTATGTCTATGACGAGCATGGCAAGCGCTACCTCGAGGGCATGTCGGGCCTGTGGTGCGCATCGCTCGGCTTCTCCGAGAAGCGCCTGGTGAAGGCCGCGATCGACCAGCTCAACGCGCTGCCGTACTACCACCTGTTCAACCATCGCTCGCACCCGCCCGGCATCGCCCTGGCCGAGGCGCTGACGGCGATCGCGCCCGCCGGACTGAACCACGTGCTGTTCGCCAATTCGGGCTCCGAAGCCAATGACGCAGCCGTCAAGCTGGTCTGGTACTACAACAACCTGCTGGGGCGCCCCAAGAAGAAAAAGATCATCTCGCGGCTGTACGGCTACCACGGTGTGACGGTGGCCTCGGGCAGCCTCACGGGGCTGGTCCACGTGCATCGCGATTTCGACCTGCCGCTGCCCGGCATCCTGCACACCGATTGCCCGAGCCACTACCACTTCGGCCTGCCCGGCGAATCCGAGGCCGATTTCACCCGGCGCATCACGGACAACCTCGAGCAGATGATCCTGCGCGAAGGGCCGGAGACCGTGGCCGCGTTCATCGCCGAGCCGGTCAACGGGTCCGGCGGCGTGATCGTGCCGCCGGCCGGCTACTTCGAGCGCGTGCAGGCGATCCTGAAGAAGCACGACGTGCTGTTCATCGTCGACGAAGTCATCACCGGCTTCGGCCGCACCGGCAACATGTTCGGGGCCGAGACCTACGACCTGCGGCCGGACATGATGACGGTGGCCAAGGGCCTGTCGGGCGCCTACCAGCCGATCTCGGGCCTGCTGCTGACCGATGCGATCCACGACGCGATGAAGGCCGGCAGCCGCAAGCACGGCGCCTTCGCCCACGGCCTGACCTACGCGGCCCATCCGGTCGCCGCGGCGGTGGCGCTCGAGACGCTCAACATCTATCGCGACCGAGACATCGTCGGTCACGTGCGCGAAATGTCGCCGCATCTGTTCGGTCGGCTGAATGCGCTCGCGGACCATCCGCTGGTCGGCCAGGTGCGCGGCGCCGGGTTGCTGGCTGCGGTGGAGATCGTTGCCGACAAGGCGGGCAAGAAGCCCTTCGAGCCCGTCGCCGGCATGGGCGCGTGGATCCAGGCCCGGGCCATGGAATACGGCGTGATCGTGCGCGCGATCGCCAACTGCGTCGCGTTGTGCCCGCCGCTGATCGCCGAGCGCGCGCACCTCGACGAACTGGTCGATGGTTTCGCACGCGCACTCGACGACGCGCACCGGCATGCGCGCGAGAACAAGCTCATCTGAGCGCGACACCGGAGAACGCACCATGAAACGCATCCGGAAAATCGCCTTCGTGTTCGGCTGCGCCCTGGCCATGGCCGGCGCGCAAGCCCAGGCACCGAAGCCGGGCGGCACGCTGAACCTGATCGTGCAGCCCGAGCCCCCGGGCATCAACCTGGGCAATGCCAAACTGGGCCCGAGTTCGTTCGTCGGCAGCAAGATCTACGAGGGCCTGATCTCGCTGTCGCCCAAGCTGGAGCCGATCCCGCGGCTGGCCGAGTCGTGGACGATTGCGCCTGACGGCAAGACCTACACCTTCAAGCTGCGGCCGAACGTGAAGTGGCACGACGGCAAGCCCTTCACGGCGGACGACGTGGTGTTCAGCTTCACGAAGTACCTGCCGGCGACCTTCGCGCGGACCAAGCTGATCATGGAGCAGGTCGAATCGATCGCCGCGCCCGACCCCGGCACCGTGGTGTTCAAGCTCAAGAAGCCGTACCCGGCCTTCGTGTACATCTTCGAGGCCACCGGCGGCACGGTCATGCCGCGCCACCTGTACGAGGGCGTGGCCGACTACCGCACCACCCAGGTCAACAACACGATCGTCGGCACCGGTCCATTCAAGCTCGGCGAGTGGCGCCGCGGCGCCTATATCCGGCTGGTGAAGAACCCCGAATACTGGGACAAGGGCAAGCCGCATCTGGATACCCTGTACTTCCACGTGGTGCCCGATGCGGTCGGCCGATCGATCGCTTTCGAGAGCGGCAAGGTCGACGCGATCCGGGCTGGCGATGTCGAGAACTTCGAGATCGCGCGACTGGCTGCAGCGCCCGGCGTAGGGCTGTCCAAGGCCGGCTGGGAGTTTCTCGAGCCGATGGGCTTCCTGAACATGAACCTGCGCAACAAGCCGATCGACGACAAGCGGTTCCGCCAGGCGATCGCCTACGCGCTCGACCGCCAGTTCATCATCAAGAACATCTTCTCGACCTTCGGCGAGCCGGTGAACGGGCCGTTCACCAACAGCTACGGCTTCAAGGATGCGTCGGTCGAGACCCGCTATGCCTACGACCCCGCCAAGGCCCGCGCCCTGCTCGACGCGATGGGCCTGAAGCCGGGCGCCGACGGCACGCGCGTCGAGCTGCGCCTGCTGCCGCTGCCGTACGGCGAGACCTGGCAGCGGCTGGCCGAGTACACGCGCGAGCGGCTCGGTGCGGTCGGCATCAAGGTCAACATCGTGGCGACCGACGTGCCGGGCTGGTTCTCGCGCCTGTCCTCGGGCGATTTCGACCTGGCCTACAACTTCGTCTACCTGCTCGGCGATCCGGCGATCGGGGTCAACCAGACCTACCTCTCGACCAACCAGCTCAACCGCGGCACCGCGGCCAACGTCGACGGCTACGTCAATCCGCAAATCGACGCGCTGCTGGTCAAGGCCGAGAGCGAGCAGCAGCGCGGCGAGCGCGCCAAGCTGTATTCACAGGTGCAGAAGACGCTGTCGGAAGACCTGCCGATCCTGTGGACGCACCAGATGGCGATGCCGACCGTGTACCGGGCCAAGGTGAAGAACCTGATCTCTACCGGGCTGGGAATGAACGAGAGCTTCGCCGACGTCTGGATCGACAAATGATGCCGGTGCGCATCAGCAGTAGCAGCGGCAGGCCCTAGATGGAACGCGCGCTTTTCTTCGCGCGGCGCTGCGTCAAGGCCGTGCTGGTGATCCTGTTCGTCATCGCGATCAACTTCACGCTGATCCGCGCGGCGCCCGGCGATCCGGCCACCATCCTGGCGGGCGAAGCCGGCGCCGTCGATGCGGGCTTCGTCGAGCGCGTGCGCAAGGACTACGGGCTCGACCAGCCCCTGCCGGTGCAGCTGCTGACCTACATGAAGCAGCTGCTGAGTTTCGACTTCGGCAACTCCTACCGCGAGAACCGGCCGGTGAAGGAGATCATCCTCGAGAAGCTGCCGGCCACATTGCTGCTGACCTTGAGTGCCTTCGTATTCTCGATCGCGGTCGGCATCGGATTGGGCATCGCGGCCGCGCGGCGCGCGGGCTCGGTGCTCGATGCGCTGATCACCGCGGGCTCGCTGGTGTTCTTCGCGATGCCGTTGTTCTGGTTCGGCCTGCTGGCGATCGTGCTGTTCTCGGTCAAGCTGGGCTGGCTGCCTCCCTACGGCATGAGCACCGTGGGCGCCGACCTCGAGGGTTGGCGCGCCTGGGTCGACACCGGCCGGCACCTGCTGATGCCGGCGGTCACGCTGGGGTTGTTCTATGTCGCGGTCTACACCCGCGTCACGCGTGCCGCGGCGATGGAGGTCATGGACCAGGACTTCGTCAAGACCGCCCGCGCCAAGGGCGTGCCCGAGGGCCGCATCTGGCGCCGCCACATCCTGCGCAACGCGATCCTGCCGGTGATCACCTTCGTCTCGCTGCAGGCCGGCCACATCCTGGGCGGCTCGGTGCTGGTCGAGACCGTCTTCGCCTGGCCCGGCATCGGCCGCCTGGCCTTCGACGCTCTGTTCCAGCGCGACTACAACCTGCTGCTGGCGGTGTTCTTCGTCAGCTCGGTGATGGTGGTCGTCTTCAACCTGGTGGCGGATCTGCTCTACAGCCTGGCCGACCCCCGCATCGAACTGCAGAGATGAAAGACCTCCTCATGCGCTTCCTCAAGCAACCCGCGGGCCTCGCCGGCTGCCTGATGCTCGGCGCCATCCTGGCACTGGCCGTCGGTGCCGATTGGCTCTATCCGGGCGATCCGTGGGCCATGGTGGCCGATCCCAACCTGCCGCCGCTGAGCCCCGGCTATCTGTTCGGCACCGACATGCTCGGCCGTGACGTGGCCGCGGGCGTTGCGCACGGCGCGCGCGTGTCGCTGCTGATCGGCATCATCGCCACCGTGATCGCGGTCGGCGTGGGCACGCTGCTCGGCGCCGTGGCGGGCTACTACGGCGGCGTGGTCGACGACCTGGCCATGCGCTTCACCGAGATCTTCCAGACCATCCCGGGTTTCCTGCTCGCGCTCTTGATGGTGGCGATCTTCGGGCCGTCGCTGTACTCGATCGTGTTCGCGATCGGCATCATCTCGTGGCCGTCCGTGGCGCGGCTGGTGCGGGCCGAGTTCCTTTCGATGCGCACGCGCGATTTCGTCAAGGCCGCGGTGCTCGGCGGGCAATCGGACCTGCGCATCCTGTTCCAGCAGATACTGCCCAACACGCTGTCGCCGATCGTGGTCGCGGCCTCGTTGATGATGGCGACCGCGATCCTTCTCGAATCGGCGATCAGCTTCCTGGGCCTGGGCGATCGCCGCATGATCACCTGGGGCTTCATGATCGGCGCCGGCCGGACCACGCTGCTGCAGAGCTGGTGGCTGTCGGCGCTGCCCGGGGCCGCGATCTTCGTGACGGTGCTCGGGCTCAACTTCCTCGGCGATGCGCTGAACCAGGCGCTGAGCCCGCGGCGGCGGTCTGCGGGAGGCGGTGCATGAGCGCTCTGCTGGAGATTCGAGGGCTCAGCGTCGCACTGCCCGAAGGCAGCGAACGCAGCTACGCCGTGCACGAAGTGTCGCTCGACGTTCAACGCGGACAGACCGTGTGCGTGGTTGGCGAGTCGGGATCGGGCAAGTCGGTAATGGCCAATGCGGTCATGCGTCTGCTGCCGCGCAATGTGCTGCGGGTGGCCGGCGGCGGCATCGCGCTCGATGGCCAGGATCTGCTGGCGCTGGACACCGATGCGATGCGCAGGCTGCGCGGGTCGCGCATCGCGATGATCTTCCAGGAGCCGATGACGGCGCTTAACCCGGTCATGACCGTCGGCGACCAGATCGACGAGGCGCTGCTGGTGCATGGCCGCAGCGATGCGGGCGAGCGCAGCCGGCGCGTCGTGGAGCTGATGACCGAGATGAGCCTGCCCGATCCCGAGGCGCTGCGCCACCGCTATCCGTTCCAGCTTTCGGGCGGCCAGCGCCAGCGCATCCTGATCGCGATGGCGATGGCGCTCGAGCCGCAACTGCTGATCGCCGACGAGCCGACCACCGCGCTCGACGTCACGACCCAGGCCCAGATCCTGGCGCTGATCCGGCGCCTGCAGCAACGCCACGGCCTCGGCGTGTTGTTCATCACGCACGACTTCGGCGTGGTGGCCGACATCGCCGACCAGGTCGTGGTGATGCAGCAAGGCCGCGTGGTCGAGAGCGGCAGTGCCGAACAGGTGCTGCAGCGCCCGCGCCACCTCTACACACGGCGGCTGATCGATGCCGTGCCGAGGCTGCGTGCCGGCGCCGAGGTGGCCTCGAATGCACCGGCGCCTCTGCTCGAGATCGATGCCGTCAGCAAGAGCTATCGTGCGCGCGGCGTCGGCCTGTTCGGGGCGCGCGGCCGCACGCTGGCCCTCGATCGGGTGAGCCTGACGATCGGGCAGGGCGAGACGGTGGGCCTGATCGGAGAGTCGGGCTCCGGCAAGACCACGCTCGGGCACTGCGTCATGCGGCTGCTCGACATCGAGAGCGGCAGCCTGCGCTTCGGCGGCCAGGCCGTCGAAGGGTTGCGCGGTCGCGCGCTGGCGGCGCTGCGGCCGCAGATCCAGATGATCTTCCAGGACCCGTTCGCATCGCTCAACCCGCGCCATCGCGTGCGCCGCATCATCACCGAGAACGTGATCCTGAGCGGCGTCGCTCCGTCCGAGGCGGTGCGCCGCATGGACGAGGTGCTGCGCCTGGTCGGCCTCGACCCGGCGGCGGCCGAGCGCTTTCCGCACGAGTTCAGCGGCGGCCAGCGGCAGCGTATCGGGATCGCGCGTGCATTGGTGATGCAGCCGCGCCTGATCGTGGCCGACGAGGCCGTGTCGGCGCTCGACGTTTCGGTGCAGCAGCAGGTGCTGACACTGCTGCGCGAGGTGCGCGCAAAGCTCGGGCTGTCGATGCTGTTCATCACGCACGACCTGCGCGTCGCCAGCCAGATCTGCGACCGCATCGCCGTCATGCACAAGGGCCGCATCGTCGAGACCGGCACGGTCGAGGCCATCGCGCGCGCGCCCACGCATCCCTACACGCGAAGCCTGTTCGAGGCCATGCCGGGGCAGGCCTGGGAGCAGCGCATGGACAGCGCCGAACGCGCCGTGGCCTGACACACCCAAGGAGATCCCATGTACGAAGAGCTTTCCCTTTACATCGACGGCGAATTCATCCGCGGCGGCGGGCGCCGTGACCAGCCGGTCTTCGATCCCGCCACGGGCCGGGAGATCGGCCGCCTGCCGCATGCCACGCGGGGCGATCTCGACCGCGCGCTGGCGGCAGCGCAGCGCGCCTTCGAGAGCTGGCGCTCGGTGTCGCCGATGGACAAGGGCGCGATCCTGCGCAAGGTCGGCGAGTTGAGCCGCGCGCGGGCCAAGGAGATCGGCCGCAACATCACGCTCGACCAGGGCAAGCCGCTGGCCGAGGCGGTCGGTGAAGTGATGCGCTGCGCCGACCACTGCGACTGGCATGCCGAGGAAGGCCGTCGCATCTACGGGCGCGTGATTCCGCCGCGCCTGCCCAATGTTCGGCAGTTCGTGCTGCGGGAGCCGATCGGCGTCTGCGTCGCCTTCACGCCCTGGAACTTCCCCTACAACCAGGCCATCCGCAAGATCGCGGCGGCGATCGCCGCGGGCTGCACCATCATCCTGAAGGGCCCCGAGGATTCGCCGAGCGCGGTGGTGGCGATCGCGCGCCTGTTCCACGAGGCCGGCCTGCCGTCGGGCGTACTGAACATCGTCTGGGGCGTGCCGCACGAAGTCTCCGAGTACCTGATCGCGTCGCCGATCGTGCGCAAGGTGTCGTTCACCGGCTCGGTGCCGGTGGGCAAGCAGCTTGCGGCCCTGGCCGGCAGCCACATGAAGCGCATCACGATGGAGCTCGGCGGCCATTCGCCGGTGATCGTCTGCGACGACGCCGAGATCGAACGCGCGGCCGCCATGCTGGCCGCCTTCAAGTTCACCAACGCCGGCCAGGTCTGCGTCTCGCCGACGCGCTTCTACATCCAGGAGAAGGCCTGGGACCGGTTCATGGCGCGCTTCACCGAAGCCAGCCGCGGCATCAAGGTCGGTGCCGGCATCGAGGCCGGCACCACCATGGGCCCGCTGGCGCACGCCCGGCGGGTCGCTGCGATGACCGATTTCGTGCAGGACGCGGCCGAGCGCGGCGCACGCATCGAGGTCGGCGGCGAGCGCATCGGCGAGATCGGAAACTTCTTCGCACCCACGGTCATCGTCGCACCGCCCGACGACGCGCTGATCATGCAGTCGGAGCCCTTCGGGCCGGTCGCGGCCTGCGTGCCGTTCAAGGAACTCGACGAGGCCATCCGGCGCGCCAACAGCCTGCCCTACGGGCTCTCGTCCTATGCCTTCACCACCTCCAGCAAGAGCGCGTTGCGGATCCAGAACGGCATCGAAGCCGGGATGGTCAACATCAACCATTTCGGCCAGGGACTGCCCGAGATGCCCTTCGGCGGCATCAAGGACAGCGGCATGGGCAGCGAGGGTGGCACCGAAACCTTCGACGGCTACCTCGTCACCAAGTTCGTCACGCAGATGGACTGACCGTCCGTGCGCTTCGCTTCTCCCTCCACAAGGAAACTCATGAACTTCTCCATGAAGAACGCCCTCGGGACCGCCGTCTTCTCGGCGCTGATGACGCTGGGCGGCGCGCAGGCCGCCACGCCCGCGGACACGCTGGTGATCGCGCGCGACATCAGCGCCTTTCTGTCGCTGGACCCGCAGGAGGCCTTCGAGATCGCCTCGGGCGACACGCTGAACAACCTGTACCTGCGGCTGGTGCAGCACGACCCGCTCGACTTCGCGAAGATCGTGCCTGGCGTGGCCGAGAGCTGGGAGGCCGCGCCCGACGGCAAGCAGATCGTGTTCAAGATCAGGCCGGGCCTCAAGTTCCAGTCCGGCAGCCCGGTGACGGCCGAGGACGCGGCGTTCTCGCTGCGCCGTGGCGTGCAGCTGGGCAAGCCGCCGTCGATCATCCTGCGCCAGTTCGGCTGGTCGAAGGACAACGTCGAACAGCACGTACGGGCCGACGGAGACAAGCTGGTGCTGACCTTCAGCCAGCCCTATGCGCCCGACCTGATGCTGAGCGCGCTGAGCGCCGCGATCGCCTCGGTGGTCGATAAGAAGCTGGTCCTGGCCAACGAGCAGAACGGCGATCTCGGCAACGCCTGGCTCAGGACCCGTTCGGCCGGCGCCGGCCCCTACAAGCTGGTGGAGTGGAAGGCCAAGGACGCGGTGGTGCTCGAGGCCTTCCCGGGCTACGCGGGCGGTACCGCGCCGAAGATCAAGCGCGTCATCGTGCGCCACGTGTCCGAGCCGGCCGCCCAGCGGCTGCTGCTCGAGAAGGGCGATGTCGACGTGGCGGCGGACCTGAACCCGGACCAGATCCAGGCCCTGGCCTCCAAGCCGGAGCTGAAGGTGCTGCAGGTGCCGCGCGGCACCGTGTACTACCTGGCCCTGAACCAGGCCAACCCGAACCTGGCCAGGCCCGAGGTGTGGCAGGCGGTGCGCTGGCTGGTCGACTACGAGGGCATCGCCAACCAGCTGTTCCGCGGCCAGTACAAGGTCAACCAGTCGCCCGTTGCCGCGGGCGTCGCCGGCGCCTTGCCCGAGCAGCCCTACAAGCTCGACGTCGCGAAGGCCAAGGCGCTGCTCGCCAAGGCCGGCCTCGCGGACGGCTTCAGCATTTCGGTCGATGCGATGGCCGCCAGTCCCTACCGGGAGATCGCGCAGTCGCTGCAGTCGACCTTCGGCCAGGCCGGCATCAAGCTCGACCTGCGGGTGGCAGAGCCGTCGCAGGTGCTGACCCGCTACCGCGAACGTCGCCACGACATGATCGTCTTCGTCTGGGCGCCGGACTATTCCGACCCCAGCTCGACCATCGAGTTCTTCACGCGCAACACCGACAACGCCGACGGCGTCGCGAACAAGAACGCGGCCTGGCGCAGCCGCTGGCTGATCCCGCAGTTGACCGCCAAGACCGAGGAAGCCTCGCACGAGGTCCATGCGGCGGCACGCATGCAGCGCTACGGCGAACTGCAGCGCGTGGTGCGCGATGACTCGCCGTTCGTCTTCATGGCGCAGAAGGTCGAGCCGATCGCGATGCGCGGCAACGTTCAGCGCTATGGCGGCGCCGTGACTTTCGACTCCACCGCCTACCAGGTCATCGAAAAACGATGAGCAAGGCCGAGATGACGGCGCCTTTGGTCGACGGCCCCGATGGTGCCGTCGCGGCACCGAAGGCCGCGGCACGACCGGCGGCGCTCGTGTGGCGCCGAAGGGCCCGTTGGCTCGTGTCGACCCTGCTGACGGCGGCGATCACGCTGGCCGGCCTGCTGCTGGTGACCTTCGTGCTCGGCCGGGTGCTGCCGACCGACCCGGTGCTGCGCATCGTCGGCGACCGCGCGCCGCAGGAGCTGTACGACCGCGTGTTCCGCGAGATGGGGCTGCATCGGCCGGTCACCGAGCAGTTCGCGCTGTTCGTCGGCGACATGCTGCGCGGCAATTTCGGCAAGTCGCTGGTGACCGGCAATCCGATCGCGGAAGACATCCTGCGCTACTTCCCGGCCACCTTCGAGCTGGCGACGCTGGCCATCGTGATCGGCGTGCTGCTGGGGATCCCGCTGGGCGTGCTGTGCGCCCGCTACGCGGGCCGGTTGCCGGACCACATCGCGCGCATCGCATCGCTCGCCGGCCACTCGGTGCCGATCTTCTGGCTCGGGATCGTGGGCCTGCTGGTGTTCTACGCCAACCTCGGCTGGGTCGCCGGGCCCGGGCGGCTCGACGTCGCCTATCGCTACTCGGTACCGGCCGTGACGCACCTGATGCTGGTCGACACCGCGCTGGCCGGCGAGTGGGAGGCCTTCGGCAACGCGTTCTCGCACATCATGCTGCCGGCCGGCCTGCTGGGTCTGGTGGCGCTGGGCTACGTGACGCGCATGACGCGCAGCTTTCTGCTGTGGCAGTTGCGGCAGGACTACACGACGGTGCTGCGCCTCAAGGGACTCAGCGAAGGCGCGATCCTGTGGCGCCACTCGCTGCGCAACGCGGCCGGACCGATTCTCTCGGTGGTCGCGCTGACCTATGCCTACCTGCTCGAAGGGGCGGTGCTCACCGAGACCGTCTTCGCCTGGCCGGGGCTCGGCATGTACATCACCGATTCGCTGTTTGCCGCCGACATTCCCGCGGTGCTCACCGCCACCTTGCTGGTCGGGCTCATCTTCATGTTGATCAACATCACGGCCGAGCTGATCCAGTCGGCGCTCGACCCGAGGACGCGTCATTCATGAGCCATCTCAGTGCATCCGTTCGCTGGCTGGCGTCGGACACGCCGACGACCCGCACCCAGGCGCGCCTCGGCGCGGCCTATCGATGGCTGCGCCGTCTCGCCGCCCATCCGATCGGGCTCGCCGGCCTTGCGATCGTCGGCCTGATCACCGCGATCGCGCTTTGCGCCTCGGTGCTGCCGCTGGCCGACCCCTCCGCGCAGTCGCTCGGCGAGCGCCTGCTCGCACCGTCGGCGGGCCATTGGCTCGGGACCGACACGCTGGGCCGAGACATCCTTTCCCGGCTTGTGTTCGGCGCCCAGCCGACGCTGGCCATCGTCGCGCTGGTGCTGCTGGCCAGCGTTCCCGCGGGGTTGCTGATCGGTGCCGCGGCGGGCTTGTGGGGCGGCTGGGTCGATGCCGTGCTGATGCGCATCGCCGACGTCTTCATGGCGTTCCCGCGGTTGATCCTCGCGATCGCGGTCGCAGCCACGCTGAGCACCGGCCTGTGGACCGCCGTGATCGCGATCGCGCTGACCGGATGGCCGCCCTACGCGCGGGTCGCCCGGGCCGAAGTCGCGGCGGTGCGCCAGGCGGAATTTATCCAGGCGGCCCGCGCGCTCGGCGTCTCGCGCCTGCGGCTCCTGCTGCGCCATGCGCTGCCGCTGTGCCTGCCCTCGGCCGTGGTCCGCGCGGCACTGGACGCTCCGGGCATCGTGCTGATCACCTCGGGCCTGGGCTTCCTGGGGCTCGGCCTGCCGCCGCCTGCGCCCGAGTGGGGCGCCATGGTCGCCGAAGGGCGCGCCATCGTGTTCGAAGCCTGGTGGGTGTCGACGCTGCCGGGGCTGCTGATCCTGGCGCTGAGCCTGGGCTTCAACTTTCTCGGCGACGCGTTGCGCGACGTCGTCGATCCCGGCGTGAAATGAGGACCGCATGACATCGACGACGAATCGCGACGCCGGCGGCGTTCCACTGCTCGAGATCGACAACCTGCGCATCGCCTTCGCCACGCCACAGGGGCGCAGCGAGGCCGTGCGCGGCGTGAGCCTGCGCATGGGTCGCGAACGGCTTGCCGTGGTCGGCGAATCGGGCTCCGGAAAATCCATTACCTTCCGCGCGCTGCTGGGCCTGCTGCCCGCCAGCGCGACCGTCAGCGCCGACCGCATGGCGCTCGACGGCCGCAACCTGCTGGGGCTTGACGCCCGCAGTCTGCGCCAGTTGCGCGGACGGCGCATCGGCATGGTGGTGCAGGACCCGCGGCAAGGCCTGGACCCGCTGATGACCATCGGCCAGCAACTGGCCGAGATGCTCCGGCTGCACGGCAAGGGGCCGCGGCTGGGCGTGCAGCGGCGCGTGCGTGAGCTGCTGGCCGAGGTCCACATCCGCGAGCCCGGCCGTGTGGTGGATCTCTATCCGCACCAGGTGTCGGGTGGCATGGCGCAACGCGCGATGCTGGCCATGATGCTGTCGGCCGAGCCCGACCTGCTGATCGCCGACGAGGCCACTTCGGCGCTCGACGCCGTGGTGCGGCACCACATGCTGGCGCTGATCGACGAGCAGGTTCGGCTGCGCGGCATGGGGCTGATCCTGATCAGCCACGACCTCGACCTCGTGGCCGGCTACGCGGACCGCGTCATCGTGATGTACGCGGGGCGCGTGATGGAGGAGCTGCCGGCGGGCGGCATGGCGCTGGCGGCGACGCATCCGTACACGCGCGGCCTGATGGCCTGCCGGCCCTCGCTGGAACATCCCGGCGAGGAGCTTTCGGTCTTGAACAGGGACCCCGCATGGCTGAATTGAATCCGACGGCGCTCGATGTCTCGGACCTCGTGATCCGGCGCGGCGCCTCGACCGTGGTCTCGGGTGTCTCCTTCTCGGTGCCGGTGGGCGGCAGCCTCGGCATCGTCGGCGAGTCGGGCTGCGGCAAGAGCACCATCCTGCGCGCCATCGCCGGCATCGATCCCGACTGGCAGGGGCGAGTCGCCGTCATGGGGCGGTCGATCGGTCCGCGCCGCACGCTGGCCGACCGGCGGGCGCTGCAGATGGTGTTCCAGGACCCGCTGGCCGCGCTCAACCCGACCCACACCATCGACGAGGCGCTGCGCGAACCGCTGATCGTGCATGGCATGGACGCGCACGAGCAGCGCATCGCCGACGCGCTGCGAACCGTGGCGCTGCCGCCGACGGTGCGCTTCCGCTTTCCGGGCCAGCTCTCGGGCGGCCAGCGCCAGCGCGTTTGCATCGCGCGGGCGCTGCTGGTGGCGCCGCGGCTGCTGCTGCTCGACGAGCCGACCTCGGCGCTCGACGTCTCGGTCCAGGCCGAGGTGCTGAACCTGTTGTCGCGGCTGCGGCGCGAACTGCAGCAGGCCTTCGTGATGGTCAGCCATGACCTGCACGTCGTCGCCCACATGTGCGATCACATCGCCTTCATGGTCGGCGGCCGGTTTGTCGAGGTGCTGACGCGCGCCGACCTGGTCGCCGGCCGGGTGCGCTCCGACGAGGCGCGTGAACTCATGGCGGCCGCAGGCGCGCACTGAAAGCCTTCTCGGGCGGTCATCCAGAGTTCCACATAATAGAACATTTGTTTTTCATTTTGGAAATACCTAGGATCGATCCGCTGCGGAAGAACACCTCGTCCCTCTCTTTTATGTACCCGTATCCGTCCTCCACGCCATGAAAACTTCCGTGCCAGCCACCTTGCCCTTGTCGGGCGTTCGCGTCGTCGAATTCTGTTCGACGGCCTCCGGTCCGTTCTCGGCCATGCTGCTCGCGGACATGGGCGCCGATGTGATCAAGGTCGAGCCGCCCGGCGGCGACGGCCTGCGCCAGTGGCCGCCACTCAACGAGGGCTACAGCGAGAACTTTGCAGCGCTCAATCGCAACAAGCGCTCGGTCGCGCTGGACCTGAAGGCGCCGGCCGACGTGGCGCTGGCCCGCGAACTGATCCTCGACGCCGACATCCTGATCGAGAACAACCGGCCCGGCGTGATGGACCGGCTGGGCCTGGGCTACGCGAGCTTCGCCGAGAGCCGGCCGCAGTTGCTCTACTGCTCGATCTCGGCCTACGGCCAGAGCGGCCCGCGCTCGGGCGAGGGCGGCTTCGACCTCACCGTCCAGGCGGCGGCCGGCGTCATGAGCATCACCGGCGAGCCCGGTGGCGCGCCGGTCAAGTGCGGCGTGCCGCTGTCGGATTTCGCCTCCGGCCTGTATGCCGCCTTCTCGATCGCCGCGGCGCTGGCGCATGTGCGCGCCGGCGGGACCGGCGCGCACATCGACGTGCCGATGTTCGGCTGCACGCTGGGCATCGCGGCGCTGCAGACCAGCGAGTTTTTCGGCAACGGCCGCAGTCCGGTGAAGCTCGGTTCGGCGCATCCGCGCAACGCGCCCTACCAGGCCTTCCAGGCCGGCGATGGCTACTTCGCCATTGCCGCCGGCAACCACAAGCTGTGGCTCGACGTCTGCCGCGTGGTCGAGATGCCCGAGCTCGCATCGGATGCGCGCTTTCTCAGCACCACCGACAGGGCGGCGCACCAGGAGTCGCTCAAGCAGATCCTCGAAGAGGTGTTCATGCAGCAGCCTGTGGCGCACTGGATCGAGGCCTTCCATGCCGCGGGCGTGCCGCATGCGCGCATCAACGACTACGCCGCAGCGCTGGCCGACCCGCAGACGCTGCACATGGACTGGGTCCAGCCGCTGCAACTGCCCAACGGCCGGCAGACGCGCACCTTCGCGTCGCCCATCCGGCTGAACGGGCAGGGCTTCCCGATCCGCCGCGCACCGCCGGCACTCGGCGAGCACACCGAGGAAATCCGTCGCCAATTTGCCGGAGGGAGCGTCTGATGTCCGATCGGTTGCTCCAGTTCGTCGCGGCGATGACGCGTCTCGTCGACCTGCCGCAGGGTGCGCCGGCCGATGAGGTTGCGATGCTCGCCCAGGCGGCGCCATTGATGCGCCACCTGGTCGCGCGGGACGACTGGCTGCCCGATGCGATGGCGGCGAGCCATCCGCAGTACTACCAGCAGCATCTCTTGTACGGCGACCCGCTGGACCGCTTCTCGCTCGTGAGCTTCGTCTGGGGCCCGGGCCAGAAGACGCCGGTCCACGACCACACGGTGTGGGGAATCATCGGCATGCTGCGTGGCGCCGAGTGCGCGCAGCGCTACCTGCGCGAGCCGGATGGCCGGCTGCAGGCCGATGGCGACGAACTGCGCCTCGAGCCCGGCGACATCGACCAGGTGTCGCCTCGCATCGGCGACATCCACGTGGTGCGCAATGCGTTCGCCGACCGGACCTCGATCAGCATCCACCTGTACGGCGGCAACATCGGTCGCATCGCGCGCCACGTCTTCGTGCCCGAAACCGGCGAGAGCAAGGCCTTCGTGTCGGGCTACTCGAACGTGCTGGCGCCGAACCTGTGGGCCCGGGACTCGGCATGACGAGCGTCCCTTCCGAATTGCGGATCACGCGCAGCGACGACGTGATGCACCTGAGCCTGCAGCGCCCCGACAAGGGCAATGCGCTGTCGGCCGCGCTGGTGGTCGAGCTGACGCGGGCCGTCGAGGCCGCCGCCGCCGAGCAGGTGCGTCTGCTGGTGCTGTCGGGCGAAGGCCGGCACTTCTGCACCGGCTTCGACCTGTCCGGCCTCGACCAGGAGAGCGACGACAGCCTGATGGCGCGCTTCGTCCGCGTCGAGATGCTGCTGCAGGCGCTGCATGCGGCGCCGTTCACCACGCTGGCGCTGGCCCACGGCCGAACCATGGGCGCAGGTGCCGACCTGTTCTGCGCCTGCGCCGAACGCTGGATGGTCGGCGACACCTCGTTCGCCTTTCCGGGCGCCGCCTTCGGCCTGGTGCTCGGCACGGCGCGGTTGGCCGACACCGTCGGCCCGACGCAGGCGCGTGACTGGATCGAAGGCGGCCGCCTGATCGACGGACCGGCCGCCCTGGCCAGCGGACTGGCCACGCGGCAGCTGGTGCCCGAGGCGCTCGACGAGGAAGTGGCGCGGCTCGCCGCGCGCACGCGACGCCTCGATGGCCCGACGCAGCGCGCCGTCCACGCCGCCATCGACTGCGGTCGCCGGCCTCGCGGCGATGCGGGCGATGCACAGGACCTGCTGCGCCTCGCCCACTCGGCCGCACGGCCCGGCCTGCGCGACCGCATCGCCGCCTACCGCGCCGCCCAGACGAAAGCCTGAGACGCGCCGTCGTTCATTTCTCCCGAAGGATTTTCAACAGTGACTCCAGTTCCGTCTTCGCATCCACTCTCGACGCTGCTCAATCCCCGCTCGGTGGCGGTCATCGGCGCCTCGGAGGACCAGACCAAGTTCGGCGGCCGCCTGTACAAGACGCTGCTGCAGCATCGCTACGACGGCGCGGTGTATCCGATCAACCCGGGCCGCGATTCGCTGTTCGGTCTCAAGACCTATGCCAGCGTCGACGCCACGCCGACGGCGCCGGACATGGTCATCATGGCGCTGCCGCGCAACAAGGTGAAGGACGAGATCGCGGCCTGTGCGGCACGCGGTGCCAAGGCCGGCATCATCATCACGTCGAAGTTCTCCGACGCAGGCCCCGAGGGCCTGGCCCTTGAGCGCGAGGTGGTGGCCGCGGCCGCCGCGCACGGCATGCGGCTGATCGGTCCCAACTGCCTCGGGCTGATCAGTCCGACCAACAAGCTGGTGCTGTGCTCGTCGCCGGCGCTCAATGTCGATCACCTGATCGAGGCCCCGATCGGCTTCATCAGCCAGAGCGGCGCGCTGATGGGCACCTTGTTCGATCGCTCGCACGGCATGGGCATCGGCTTTTCGCACTGCGTCTCGGTCGGCAACCAGGCCGACCTCGAGCTCACGGACTTCATCGAGTTCCTGATCGAGGACGAGCGCACCCAGGTGATCTGCAGCTACGTGGAAGGCATCAAGTCGCCGCAGCGCTTCGTCGAGCTGGCGCGCCGCGCGCGGGCGGCGGGCAAGCCCTGGCTGATGGTCAAGGCCGGCGCCACCGCGGACGGCAGCCGTGCCGCCTACTCGCACACGGCCAGCCTGGCCGGCGACTTCGCGGCCCTCAAGGCGGTCTGCGAGCGCGAGAACGTGGTCATGCTGGACGACCCGCTCGACATGCTGAGCCTGGCGCGGGCGATGGTCCGCTACCCGAAGCGCATGGTGCGCAACGTGGCCGTGATCACCACCTCGGGCGGTGGCGGCGCGATCACGGCCGACCAGCTCTCGCATGCCGGCATCCCGCTGGCCCGCTTCGCGCCCGCCACGATCGAGGGTCTTGCGGAGCACTATTCCGAAGGCCAGGCCGCCAATCCGATCGACGTCGGCGGCCGCAAGCACGACGGCACCGACGAGCTCGGCGTGGTCACGGCCGAGCTGGCGCTCTCCGACCCGAACACCGACCTCGGACTGATGGTTCTGACCACCGCGCCGGACGTACCGGGACTGACGCTGCAGCTGGCCGACGGCGCCGACAAGCCCCGCGCCGGCGGCAAGCCGACGCTCTATGTGATGCTGCCGGGCCGCGTGGCGGTGCCGGCGCGCGCCATCCTGGTCGAACGCGGGCTGCCTTACGTCGACACGCTGGCCGAGGCCATGAGCGTGCTGCGGGGCTGGAAGTCGTGGTCCGACTACCGCGAGCCGGCACCCGCCGTGCGGCCGACCGACAACTACCGCTTCGAGCGGCCCGCGGCCGGTGCGCTCGGCGAGGCGGCCTCGAAGGCGCTGGTGGGCAGCGCGGGGCTGCCGGTGAACCGTGAACGGCTGGTGCGCAACGCCGACGAGGCGATGGCGGCCGCCGCGCAACTGGGCTTCCCGCTGGTCCTCAAGGTGGTGTCGCCCGACATCGCCCACAAGTCGGACGTCGGCGGCGTGGCCTTGAACATCGCCGACGCCGCCGACCTGCGCGAGCGCCTGGCGCGGATGCAGGCCCGCATCGCCGAAGCCGCACCCAACGCCCGCATCGACGGCTACTCGCTGCAGGCGCAGGAGTCGGGCGAGCTCGAGCTGATCATCGGCGCGCGCCGCGATGCGCAATTCGGTGCCCAGGTGCTCGTCGGCGCCGGCGGGGTGCTCGTGGAGTTGCTCAAGGACATCGCGGTGCTGCCGGCGCCGGTCGACGCGCAAAGCGCAAGGCGTGCCGTCGAAGGCCTGAAGGTGGCGCCGCTGCTGGCCGCCTACCGCGGGCGCGGCGCACTCGACGTCGACGCGGTGGTGGACGCCATCGTGCGGCTGGGCTGGCTGGCCCATGACCTGGCGAGCGCGTCACCGGGCGACGACTTCGAGATCGAAGTCAACCCGCTCAAGGTCCGGCTCAAGGGCCAGGGCGCGGTGGCCGTCGACGCCCGCGCGCGCATCGGCAATCCCTGATCCCTCATCGATTCACTGGAGACACATCACATGGCACAAATCAAGATCGAACAGCACGGCAAGGTCACGCTGTTCACCATCGACCGCCCGTCGCGCAAGAACGCGATCTGCAAGGACACGGCGCTCGAGCTGCAGGCCGGCTTCGCCGAGTTCGACGCCTCGGAGCAGCGGGTGGCGGTGATCACCGGCAGCGGCAACGACGCGTTCTCGTCCGGCGCCGACGTCAGCAACCTGCCCGAACTCTGGCGCTGCATTCCGGGCTCGGGCTTCACGACCGACAAGCCCATCATCGCCGCGACGGCGGGCTGGGTGGTCGGCGGCGCGATGGTGCTGACCATGATGTGCGACCTGCTGGTGGCGGCCGAGAACACCAGGTTCTCCTACCCCGAAGCGCGCCTCGGCTTCACCGGCGGCATGATCGCCGGCCTGGCGGCGCGGATCCCGCACAAGGTCGCGATGGACATCATGCTGCTCGGCCGCAGCGTGGAGGCGAAGCGGGCCTACGAGGTCGGTCTGGCCACCGACGTGGTGCCGGTCGGCAAGCAAGTCGAGGTCGCGATGCAGCAGGCCGAGACGCTGGCCAGGTCGGCGCCGCTGGTGCTCGCGACCATCAAGCGCTTCGTCAACCAGCATGTGCTGCCGAAGAGCCCGTCGGAGGCCATGGCCGAGACCCTGCGCCAGCTCAACGTGGTGCGCGACAGCGCGGATATCCAGGAAGGCATGACGGCCTTCCGCGAGAAGCGCACCCCGGTCTACACGGGCCGCTGAGTGCGCCCGCCATTCGAAGACAAACCCAGACACCCACCATCGCCATGTCCCCAACGCTTCGACACCTGCTGTGGCCGCTCGGCGCAGCCCTGATTGCGCTGACCGCATCGTCCGCGCACGCCCAGGCCGCATCGGCGGGCTGGCCGAACAAGCCGATCCGCGTGATCGTCCCGTATCCGGCCGGCGGCAATTCCGACGCCATCGGCCGCTTCATCGCCGACAAGCTCGGCGCGGCGCTCGGGCAATCGATGGTGGTCGACAACCGCGGCGGCGCGGGCGCCACGATCGGCGCCGACCTGGCCGCGCGTGCGCCCGGCGACGGCTACACCTTCATGGTGGCGCCCACGGCGGTGTTCGCGATCACGCCGCACCTGCGCAAGGTGCCCTACAGTCCGTTCACCGATTTCGTGCCGATCGCGCAGCTGACCGGCAGCTACTCGATCGCGACCGCGCGCAAGGACGCGCCCTTCAACGACGTCAAGGAACTCGTGGCCGCCGCGCGCAAGGCGCCGGGCAAGTACACCTTCGGCTCGGCCGGCCCGGCGACCGCCACCCACCTGGCGGGCGAGATGGTCAACTACAAGGCCGGCATCAGCATGCTGCACGTGCCCTACAAGGGCTCGGCCGAGGCGCTCTCGGACCTGATGGGCGGGCGCATCGACATGATCTACGACCCGGTGAGCCTGACCCAGGTCAAGGCCGGCAAGGTCAAGGCGATCGCGGTGCTGAGCAAGACGCGCCATCCCGAACTGCCGGACGTGCCGACGATCCGGGAGCAGGGCTACGACCTCGACACGCGCAGCTGGTTCGGCCTGTTCGCGCCCAAGGGGACGCCCAAGGCGGTGGTCGATCGGACGGCCGCCGAGGTCGAGAAGATCCTCGCGACCGAAGAGGCACGGCAGTTGTTGTTGCGCATGAGCCAGTACCCGGAATTCGTCGGTCCCGCCGCCTTCGCCGCGCAGATCAAGGACGACAGTGCCTTCTTCAAGGACCTGATCGTGCGCGCCGACATCCACGTCGAATAGGGACGCCGCATGTTGCCTGGATGGCTTGCGAGAGCGCTGATCGCCGTGGCGGCTTGCTGCCTGGCGCCGGCTTCGATGGCGCAGGGCCAGTGGCCCGATCGGCCGATCCGGATGATCGTGCCGTACCCGCCGGGCGGCACCAGCGACAACCTCGGACGGCTAGTGGCGCAGCGGCTCGGCGCGAACCTGAATGCGACTGTGATCGTCGACAACCGACCCGGCGGCACCACGCAGATCGGCACCGAACTGGCCTCGCGCGCCGCCCCGGACGGCTACACGGTGCTGCTCGGCGCCGTGACCGCATTCACCGTGCTGCCGCACCTGCGCAACAGGCTGCCTTACGACCCGATCAACGGTTTCGAGCCGCTGGGCGGCGTGGCGCAGTACCTGTCGGTGTTGTCGGTACGCAAGGATCTCGGCGTGGCCAGCCTGCCCGAGCTTGTGCAGATGGCCAAGGCGCGACCCGGGAAGCTGAGCTACGGTTCGGCCGGCCAGGCGTCCTTCGGCCACATCGCCGGCGAGACCCTCAAGCGCGAGACCGGCATCGACATGCTGCATGTGCCGTTCAAAGGCTCGGCCGATGCCGTCAATGCGCTGGCGGCAGGGCAGATCGACATGCTGATCGACGGCGCGACCGTCCCGCTGGCCAGGGATGGACGCGTGCGGCCGCTGGCCGCCTTCGGCGCAGTGCGCCATCCCGAGCTGCCCGAGGTGCCGAGCCTCCCCGAGACCGGCATCCAGGTGAAGCAGCCGGCCGGGCCCGGCTGGGGCTTGTTCGCGCCCAAGGGCACCCCGGCGGCGATCAACCAGCGCTATTCGCAAGCGCTGCAGGCCTTGCTGGCCGAGCCCGACACCCAGGCCAAGCTGCGCCGCATCAGCACGCTGCCCGACTGGCGGTCGCCCGAAGCGCTTCGTCGCGCGATCCAGGGCGACCACCGGCTCTATGGCGAGCTGTTGCCCGCCATCGGTCTTCGCGCCGAAGACTGAACGGGCGCTGGCGCCGGACCCGCGTTCGACGCGATCAACCACTGCGCCGCGTAGTAGCTTGCCAGCACCCACAGCGAGGCCACCGGCAGCGGCTGGACGAATCGATTGGTCGCCAGCAGCGCGTCGCTCACCATGAAGAGGCAGGCACCCAGCGCCACCTGCCGCGCGCTCGCATCGCCCAGAACGGCCGCGCGGCCGAGGGCCTGGGCCGCCATGCAGGCGATCACCATGACATAGACGCCGACCGGAATCCGCAGGCCGGCGGGCAGGCCGCCCCACCACAGGAAGGCGTACATCACGGCGCCGATCGCCAGCGTGGCCGCCAGCGCGCGCGGGCGCGGAAAGAGCCCCACGCCGTCGGCGAACAGCGCGATGTACGCGAGATGAGCGAGCAAAAATGCCAACAAGCCTGGGACGAAGAGGCTCGGCCACATCAGCAGCACATCGCCGGCCAGCGAGGCCGCCAGGCCCGCGATCAGCAGCAGGGCGAAGCGGCCCGGCATGGCGCTGGTGCGTGCGCGGGTCACGGCGAAAACGATCAGGATCGCGAGCGCCAGCGGCTTGAAGACGACGTGAAGACCCGAGAGTCCGAGCGCGCCGCTCGCGGTCGCCAGCGCGGCGGCGTCGACGAACAGCACGCCGATCACCGGCAGCCGGCCCTGCAGCACCGCGCCCGTGGCCCAGAGCCCGGCGGTCAGCGCGCCGAGCCACACCAGCGAGGTGGTGAATGCGAGCGCGTCCGAGAACCACAGGAAGGCGGTGGCGCCGCCCAGCAGCAGGACGAACTGCAGCGCCGCGAAGGCCTGCACGCCGCGCGAGGCCGGCGGCTCGTAGCGCTGCACCTGGCGGATGTCGAAGGGCGGCTTCGGGTCGCTGGCCGCGAGGTCGGCCGGCCGCCAGCCCGGGGGCTTGAGCCACAGGCGCAGCTTGTCGCTCCAGCGCCGGGTGCGCCAGCTGTCGCGCGCCAGCGACCAATAGACTTCGGCGTTGGCCCACACCGGATCCCAGCTGCGCAGCGGGCTCCGGGTGCCGTAGACGCAGGGCTCGTCCTCTTCCTTGAAGGTGCCGAACAGCCGGTCCCAGACGATCAGCACGCCGCCGTAGTTGCGGTCGACGTAGCGATCGTTGACCGCGTGATGCACCCGGTGGTTGGAGGGCGAGCAGAACCAGCGGTCGAACCAGCCCAGCCTGCCGACCTGCTCGGTGTGGACCCAGAACTGGTAGAGCAGGTCGACCAGCGCGACCACGCCGAAGACCAGCGGCGGCACGCCGGCAATGGCCATCGGCAGGTAGAAGATCCAGCCGAACAGCGCACCGCTGGAGGTCTGGCGCAGCGCGGTCGAGAGGTTGTAGTGCTGGCTCTGGTGGTGCACCACGTGCGCCGCCCACAGCACCGCGCTCTCGTGGCCGAAGCGGTGCAGCCAGTAGTAGCAGAAGTCGTAGAAGACCAGCGCCGCCAGCCAGCCGTACCAGCGCATCCAGAAATCCTCGTCGGGAAACAGCGCGAAGGCCGACCAGCAGGCGGTGTAGATGCCGATGCGCAGCAGTCCGGTGAGGGCCGCGCTGATCTGGCTCAGCATCCCCAGGCCGATGCTGTTGAGCGTGTCGGGCAGGCGGTAGGTGTCCTGGCCGGTGCCGCGCCGCGCGCGCAGCCGGCCGACCAGGAACTCGATCCCGATCAGCAGGAAAAAGACGGGGGTCGCGAGAACGATGATCTGGCCAGGTCGCATGACAGCGATTCTCGGCGGCACGAAAGGCGAATCACCCCCAGGCTTCCCCTGTCACGAACGCGTCACCGCGGCGCCACCGGCGCGTCACGCGCGGCTGCGATCGTGCCCTTCCATGCAACGCGACGACGCCTTTCTTCGCGCATGGCGCGATACGACCGGTCCGGCTGGCGCCGTGGCCGATGACGAAGTCACACGGCCGCCACAGCGCTACCGCACCCTGTGGATCTCCGATCTGCACCTGGGCACGCCCGGCTGCCAGGCGCGGGCGCTGCTCGATTTCCTCGGGCACACCGAGTGCGAGACCCTGTTCCTGGTCGGCGACATCATCGACGGCTGGCAGCTGCGCTGCCACTGGTACTGGCCGCAGGCGCACAACGACGTGATCCAGAAGCTGCTGCGCAAGGCGCGCAAGGGCACGCGGGTGATCTTCATCCCGGGCAACCACGATGAGTTCGCGCGCAAGTACCTGCACCACAACTTCGGCGGCATCGACGTCGCGGAGGAGTGGATCCACGAGACCGCCGACGGCCGCAAGCTGTGGGTCATGCACGGCGACCTGTTCGACGGTGTGATCCAGTGCGCCAAGTGGCTGGCCCATGTGGGGGATTCGCTGTACGAGTTCACCCTCAAGCTGAACCGGCATCTCAACTCGCTGCGTGCACGCATGGGGCTGCCTTACTGGTCGCTGTCCAAGTACCTGAAGCAGAAGGTCAAGCGGGCGGTCAGCTACGTCGGCGACTTCGAGAGCGCGGTGGCGCGCGAGGCCCGCCGGCGCGGCGTGCAGGGCGTGGTCTGCGGCCATATCCACCACGCGGAACTCCGGGACATCGACGGCATCCTCTATGCCAACGACGGCGACTGGGTCGAGAGCCTGACCGCGCTGGCCGAGCACGCCGACGGCTCGCTCGAGATCCTGCACTGGGCCGGACAGCTGCCGGCGAGTTCCAGTGTCGGCACTGCGGCTTCGCGGCGCACGGCGGTGCACGCATGACCGGCACGTCAAGGGCCCGGACCGTCGACCTGGTCTACTTCAACGCCGGCGGCGGACACCGCGCCTCGGCACTGGCGCTGGAGGCTGCGATCCAGCGCGCCGGCCTGCCGTGGACCGTGCGGCGGGTCAATCTGCGCGAGGTGCTGGACCCCAGGGACAGCTTCCGCAAGCTGACCGGCATGGACCCCGAGGACGTCTACAACAAGCGGCTCGCACGCGGCTGGACGCTGGGACTGGCGCAGGAACTCAAGCTGCTCCAGGGCATGATCCGATGGAGCCATGCGGCGCTGGTCCGGCCGTTGCAGCAGCACTGGCTGGCGACCGAGCCGGACATGGTCGTGTCGCTGATCCCGAACTTCAACCGCGCGCTGTGCGAGTCGCTGGCCTCGACGCTGCCGGGCGTTCCCTACGTGACCGTGCTGACCGACCTGGCCGATCACCCGCCGCATTTCTGGATCGAGAAGGGGCTGGACCAGCACCTGGTCTGCGGCTCGCCGAAGGCGGTCCAGCAGGCGCGCTCGGCCGGCTATGCGGACGAACGGATCCACGCCAGCTCGGGCATGCTGATGCGCGCGGCCTTCCATGCGCTGCCGACGATCGACCGCGCCGCCGAGCGCCGCCGGCTGGGGCTCGATGCGGATCGGCCGACCGGCATCGTGCTGTTCGGCGGCCAGGGCTCGAAGGCGATGCTCGGGATCGCGAAGCGCCTGCCCGAGACCCCGCTCATCCTCGCCTGCGGCCACAACGCCGCGCTCGCGCGGGCCCTGCGCGCGTTGCCGGCGCGGGCGCCCCGGCTGGTGCTGGAATTCACGCCCGACATCGCGCACTACATGCGCCTGGCGGACTTCTTCATCGGCAAGCCCGGCCCCGGCAGCCTGAGCGAGGCGGTGCAGATGCAGTTGCCGGTGATCGTGGTCCGCAACCGCTGGACGCTGCCGCAGGAACGCTACAACGCCCAGTGGGTGCGCGAGCAGGGCGTGGGGCTGGTTTGCAGCAGCTTCACCCGGGTGGCGCAGGCGGTCGATGAACTGACCGGCCAACTGGACCGCTACCAGGCGGCGACGCGCAGGGTACAGAACCGCGCGATGTTCGAGCTGCCGGCGATCCTGCAGGAAGTCCTCGCCCGGGCGGAGGCCCCTGCCTTCGAGCCCGTCTCGGTGCAGGCTTGAACGTAGAACTTTGTAACTACAAAAGGTTACACTCACCTCGGAGCAACCGAGGAGAAGACTGTGAAAAAGACATGCGGGCGTGTACTCCCTGGCATCTTGATCCTGGCGTCGTCGTTGGCCGGCTGCGAGGGCGGCAGCCGGACCGCATCGTCAGGCGGTGCCTCGACGACCTTGGTGGCAGCGCCGACGCCGGTCGTTGTCACCTGGCAGCCCGAGAACAAGCTGGCGGAGTTCCTCAGCGGCTGGCGTCCGAAGGAACAGGCATCCGGGCGCTGAAAAAAGAAAAGCCCCGCAAGTCGTTGACTCACGGGGCCTTCTTGATTTTTGGTGGCTCTTCACGGACTCGAACCGCGGACCTGTGGATTATGATTCCATCGCTCTAACCGACTGAGCTAAAGAGCCGAGCCCAGGATTATAGCCTGTTCAAAAGCGCCTTCAGCCGCCCCGCGGAAGTTTCGCGAGTTCGTCGCTCACCCGCCGCACGATCAGCCGCTTTCGCGAACGGCTGCCAACTCCAGGCGACGGTCCGGTCCGTAGAAGGTGAGGTGAGAATCTGCCGATGCTTTCGCCCGCCGCGATTTCCGACGCCCTCGATGCCATGCCGGACGACCAGTTGATGCTGGCCTATGCCGGCGGCGACACCAGCGCCTTCGACGTGCTCTACGCGCGCCACGAAAGCGCGCTGTTCCGCTTTGTCCGGCGGCTGCTGGGCATGCGGCTTGCGGCCGAAACGGACGAGGTGTTCCAGGAGACCTGGATGCGGATCGTCGCCGCGCGAGACAGCTTTTCGCCGCGGGGGGGCACCTGGCGCACCTGGGCTTTCACGATCGCGCACAACGTCGCGATGGATCGGCTGCGCATGAGCGGCCGCGAGGTCGCCTTCTATGCCCACGACGAGGACGGCGACGGCCTCGAGGCCGCGCAGCTCTTCAGCCGCGGCTTGCTGCGCGACAGCGCCGCGGTCGGCGATGCCGCGCACCCGTCGGCCGAGGAGCTGGCGTTCTGGCGCGCCGCCGGCAGGCGCCTGCTGGCCTGCCTCGACGAATTGCCGGACGACCAGCGCGCCGCCTTCCTGCTGCACCACGAAGACGGCTTCACGGTGGAGGCGATGGCCGACACGCTGGACATCGGCTTCGAAACCGTCCGCAGCCGCCTGCGCTACGGGTTGAGGAAGCTGCGCGGCTGCATGGAGCGCTACCTGTCGGTGCTGGGGCGGCGCGCATGAACTCGATGCCGGACGAACCAGATGATCTGCGAGACGAGCACCTGCGGCGCGCGCTCGCGCATGCGCCCGACCACAGTGCCGTGCCCGACTGGCGGCTGCGCAAGGCGATCCTGAGGAGGGCGCACGATGCCATCGGCGCGACCGACCCGGACACCGATGCGGCCGAACTGGAACGAGCCGCCCGCCCGTGGTGGCGCCGTGCCGCGGACCGCGGCGGCAAGGATGCCAGGCGCACCCGCATGCCCTGGCGCGCGGCCTTCGCGACCGTGCTGCTGGCGGTGCTGGCGGGCCTGCTCTGGCAGCGCGAACCGGTGCCCCGGTCAGGCCTCGATGCCGAAACGCCGGTGAGCGTGCCTTCGCCGCCGGTGCCCGCGCCGAGCGCTGCGCCCGCCCGGCCCGATGCCGGTTCGGCGGCGTCTTCGGCCGAGTCCGTCGCTGCGCCGCCGCCGCCGCCGGCACCCGCTGCACCTGCGCGCCCGGAAGCGCCGCCCGCGGTCGACCGTGCCGCGCGCCTGGCGCCGCAGGAACTGCCGCCGGCGCGATCACGCAAGGAGCCCGAGGCGATCGCGCAAGCGCCCGCCAGCATCGATCGTGCGCCGGCCGCTCCGGTGGTACCCAGGGCCGCACCCGTCGCACCCGTCGCACCCACCGTGCCCGCCGTGCCCACCGTGCCCACCGTGCCCACCGTTCCCACTGCGCCCACCGCGCCCACCGCGCCGGACGCGGCCCGGAAGGCGCCGCCCGCGGTTCGCACCGACGAGACTGAACCGCCCACCTTCGCGGCGCTGTCGACGTGGAACCGAATCACGATCAGCCGGCGCGGCGGCGAGAGCCGGAGCCTGCCGCGGGCCGAAGCGCGCGAGTTGAATGCCTTGCTGGGATCGGCCGCGCTGTCGGCGGTCGGGCCTCGACCGCTGGCCGGCGCACCCGAGTGGCGGGTCACGCTGGAGCGCAGCGGCGAGGTGCTGGCGGTGTTCGAGGTCGCCGGGTCTCAGGTGCGCTGGCGCGAGGGCCGCGCGCCGGCCGGCACGGGCGTGCCGCCGGCGCCGGCGCTGGCGGCCTTGCGCGAGGCGCTGCGGGTCGCTGTGCAGCCCCCGGACG